>JADGAZ010000009.1 GCA_015231755.1 Magnetococcales bacterium
TGATTGAAAACATTTTTGCAATTTCCGAAAGTCAAAGGCCAAAACCGGAACGGCCTTCATCCATGGACGAGGTGTAGCTTATTTCGGTCCGGTTCCTGTCCTTGATTTGGGGTCCACCTCAGCGTTGCGCGACATCCATGCATTGATCGCGCTTGGAGTGTTGCGCAAGAGGGTCGGTGGCGGGCGCGGCACGGCTTACGAGCTTGTTGATTGAACGGGCAAGAACGTGATCGTCGTGTTTTCAAATTTTCGCTTTGGTGTGTCGTCGCTGTCTGTGTAGAGTATGGGCGGGTTGTGGGTGCGGGTTTGTGGTTTTTGGCATGATGTTGACATCTCTCCAAATGAAAGGTTTTGCCGATGCCTGATCAGATGAACGCCAATGCGGCCTTGAATTTGACCCCTGAAGTCGTGCGGAAGCTGGAAAAGCTCAAGAAAGAGCTGACCATTCTGCAATCCGCCATACAGGACCTGAACGGCAAATCCCCCTATGAAATCGAGGGGAGAATTCGCCAGTATCAGGACAAGGAAGCCGAAATCAAACAACTTCTTCGTGAGATCGGGCTGGGTTGATTCCGGCTGCCTGATCGAGAAAAACAGGATCGATTGCCATGAACGAGACTTTTCAGATTGTCTGTCCCTCCTGTGCCGCGACCAACCGGCTGCGGCGTGACAAGCCCGCCATGCAGAGTACCTGCGGCCGTTGTCGGGAGCGGATTTTTCAAGGCGCTCCGGTCAACCTGACGGCGGAGAGCTTTCATCGTCACGTTTCCAATAACCACATTCCGGTTCTGGTGGACTTTTGGGCGGAGTGGTGTGGTCCCTGCAAGATGATGGCTCCGGTGTTTGCCCAGGCCGCCGCCCAACTGGAACCAAACCTGCGGGTCGCCAAACTTAATACCGAGCAGGAGCGGATGATTGCGACGGAGTTCGGCATTCAGAGCATTCCGACCCTGGTGCTGTTC
This sequence comes from Magnetococcales bacterium, assembly GCA_015231755.1. Taxonomy (NCBI): domain Bacteria; kingdom Pseudomonadati; phylum Pseudomonadota; class Magnetococcia; order Magnetococcales; species Magnetococcales bacterium. Next base: position 963 of record JADGAZ010000009.1, read on the forward strand.
CGGGATGGCCGGGAGATGGCGCGTCAGTCCGGTGCCATGCCCTTGAATGCCTTGTTGGCCTGGGTGCGACAGCATTTGAATTGATCGGTCAATGTGAACCCACCCCCGCAGGGGCCGGAGGCGTGGGTCGGTCGTAACGTTGCTGTGTGTGGGGGAGATCGCCGGTGGTGTCGTCTTATCTGGACGACCTGGGCCAGCGGGAGACACCACCAAGACCCCGCCTGCACATCCGCCCGCATCAAGCCCGGCAGAGCCATCTGTTTGTGTTTCCCGTCAGACCATCCTGAACCAAAATAAAGAGGACTCAATACGACCCCGCATGACAGGATTTCATCGCGGGAAGCGCGGGTTTTCTTTTGACGCGACTGTCGGTTGGAGGTAAAAAAGAGTATCCGGAAGGCGGTATTGGTCCGGAAGACAGCTATTGCATGATGAATGTTTGTCTGGGTTGATTGTTTTGGTTTCGTATGATCGGAAATATCAGTAAATGGTGATATGATGGTCAGAGGGTCATAAAAAATGATAAAAACAAACATTGATTACAATCGTCCAGTCATGTTGGCCGATAATGTGTATTGGGTGGGTCGTTATGATAAAGCCATTGGGTTTGCCAGCAACCCTTATCTGATTGTTGAGGATGGGGAGGCGGTTTTGATCGACGGGGGCAGTCGTCCGGATTTCAGTACGGTGATGCGCAAGATTTTACAGGCTGGCGCGGCGCCGGGTGCCATCAGTCATTTGATTTACCATCATTACGATCCCGATTTGTGCGGCAGTCTGCCCAATCTGGAAGACATGATTGATAATCCTGCATTGAAGGTGGTTTCCAAGCAGGAAAACAACTCTTTCATCAGGCATTACGGAGGCCGGTTGGAACCCCATTGCATCGACGAGATGGGGCGGGAATTGATTTTGAAATCGGGCCGGAGGCTGCGTTTTATACCAACCCCTTATGCGCATTCATCCGGCAGTTTCATGACCTGGGATGAAAAATCAGGAGTCCTTTTCAGCAGCGATTTGTTTGGCGGTCTTGGAAACGGTTCGGATTGGATGTTGTTTCTGAGTCTGGATGCGGTGTGTCATGACTGTCAGCAATCCATTCCCAAAGGTGCTCAAGATCTTTGCGCGACAGTCAACACCCCTTGTCCTTTGTCCGGGCTTGCCAATTTTCACCGGAAGGTCATGCCTTCAAATGCCGCCTTGCGGTTTTCGTTGGAAAAGGTGCAAGAGTTGGACCCGGAGATGATTGCATCTCAACACGGTTCTGTCTTGTGTGGGAAGGCCGTGATCGGGATTGTGATACGGAAATTGATGGCGTTGGATGATGTGGGAATTGATGGTGTGTTGAAGGAGATTGCCGGTGCTTGAACACCATGCTTTGCTGGTCGAATGCGCCAAACGGGAGGATCCTCTGATTGATCAGGTGTTGTCCCTGATCTTGGAGCAAAAGGCCACGTTGGCGGAAAAGCGTATCAGTGATGCCTTGTTGGTGGAACTGGTCAGGCAATTGGTGGAGTCGGAACGCCAGTTGAGCGAGCATAGAGAGTATTTATTAACAATTAAAGAGGTTTTGGAGCGACAGAACCAGGAATTGATTGAAGCCGACCGATTGAAACAGGATGTGGAATTGATCAGCCGGCACGACATGAAATCCCCTTTGAATGGATTGATCGGCTATTCGGATCTTCTTTTGGAGTCCGGCACGCTCTCCCCGGAACATCAGAACTATGTACGGATGATGCGGAAAGCGGGTGTCACGGTGTTGCATATGGTCAATCTGTCTTTGGGATTGTACCGCATGGAACAGGGCTCCTATCGATTGGAGGCTGAGGACATCGATTTGATTCCTGTGATCCGGGGGATTCGGGATGATTCCCAGGCCTTGATTTCTGGTCATCTGCTGAAAGTGGTCATCAGGATCCGGAATGGTGGGGGATCGGATGCTTTTTTTGTGCGGGCGGAAGAGGTTTTGTGTTACTCGATGCTGGCCAATCTGATCAAGAACGCTTTGGAGGCCTCCCCGGAAGGGGCATGGGTGACCATCGAGCTGAGTGTGGGTGATGACGGTATGGGGGTGATCGAGATTGGCAACCAGGGGATGGTACCGGAAAAGATCAGGGATCGATTTTTCGAGAAATATGTTACCATCGGCAAGAATGCGGGAACGGGACTGGGTACCTATTCCGCCAGGCTGATCGTGGAGACCTTGGGGGGGACGATCCGGATGGAGTCGTCCGCGGACAGAGGTACCCGCATAACGGTGACCCTTCCGTTGGCCGAGCGGACCCGGCGGGATCATGGGACGTGGAGTCGATTGCGGTCCGATGATGCCGAACGCATCGGGCCGGGTGGGGAGTCGCCAGGAGAGATGGAGTCCGGGAGTGTATCCGGGTTTCCGGATGCGGTTTCGCAACGCATGGAAAGGCTGCAAAAGGCTTTGGAGGATCGGCGGCTTGATGACGTGGTGCGCGAAATCATCTGGCTGAGGGGAGCCGCTTCTGAGGTCGGTGCCGGGCGTGTGGCCAGTCAGGCGGTGCGGTTACAGGGGATCGTGGAGATGGAGGCGTGGGATGAAGCCCATGCGGCCTTCTGGAGACTGGAAGCCATCGTGCAAAAGGCCGTCGCGACCCTGAGGGGGCGTGACGGGGGTGCGACGTGACGATTCACGGATATTCAAGTGCTGATGCGGAATTGTGAACAAGGAGACCGATATGGCTGTACCTTCTCAGACCGGCATTCTTGCTCCCTTGCCTGCGCATGGACGGGTTGTGGAGTTTGAATCCATTCCTGGCGCGGATGTCGGGCGTGCGTTGTGCGCCCTGAAGAGCTTGCCTCTGGATGGCTCCTGTGTGATCGGCCTGGGTCCGGGACTGGTGCAGGGTCTGCGACAGGGGATTCCCGGTTTGCACGCGTTTCCGGCCATGAGCGGTCCCGGTTGTTGTGTGCCTTCCACCCAGGCGGACTTGTGGTGTTGGGTGCGGGGCGAGGATCGGGGACATATTCTGCATCATGCCCGCGCGGTCACGGCCCTGGTGCAAGAGGCGTTTCAACCGGTGCGCAGCATCGATCTTTTCAAACACGACCGGGGATTGGATCTGACCGGTTATGAAGACGGCACGGAAAATCCGGATGGAGAGGAGGCCATGGCGGCTGGCATTCTCAGGGATGCCGGGCCTGGACTGGATGGTTCCAGCTTCGTGGCGGTGCAGCAATGGCGTCACGATCTGGCCATGTTCGGAACCTTTTCCAGGGAGACCCAGGATCACATCATCGGGCGGCGTCGGGAGGACAATGAGGAGATCGAAGAGGCTCCTTTGTCGGCCCACGTCAAACGCACGGCTCAGGAAAGTTTCGAGCCGGCGGCATTCATCGTGCGTCGTTCCATGCCCTGGGCGGATCAGTCCGGGGAAGGTTTGGTATTCATTGCCTTTGGACGCTCCCTGAATGCGTTCGAGGCGCAATTGCGGCGCATGACGGGTCAGGAAGATGGGATCGTCGATGGCATTTTCCGTTTTTCGCGTCCTCTGACCGGCAGCCATTTCTGGTGTCCTCCCGCGGGGCCTGACGGATTGGACCTTTCCGCCATCGGTCTTTGAGTGTAAACGTTTTCGGGTCGGGATTGGGGAGAATGATGGGGTGAGCGCCGGGTCCAGGAGAAGGATAGTGGTGAAATGATCTCGTTTCAGGAGGCGTGTTCCTGGGTGCTGGCTGAAACCCGGCCTGTGGAGGAGGGGGTCTGGGTCCGGGTGGAAGAGGCTTTGGGGCGGGTGTTGTCGGCTTCGGTGCTGGCCTCTGCCGACGTGCCCAACCATGACAATTCCGCCATGGATGGTTATGCGGTTTGCAATCAGTCCTTTTCCGATGCCGGGTCGGAGGTCACCCTGACGGTGGTGGCGGATCTGCCGGCGGGGGATCGGATGACCCGGCGGTTGGGGGTGGGAGAGGCGGTGCGGATCATGACCGGGGCGCCGATTCCTCCTGGCTGCGACGGTGTGGTGATGCAGGAGTTGGTGCAACGGGATGGTGATCGGGTTGTGGTGCCGGTGGCCGGTCGGAAGATCGGCGAGAACATCCGACCTGCGGGAGAGGATATTCCCGCCGGATCGGTGGTGTTGAACCGGGGATGTCGGTTGCGGCCCGCCCATTTGGGATTGTTGACCTCGTTGGGTTGCGAACAGGTGGAGGTGTACCGGCGACCGGTGGTGGCTTTGTTATCCACGGGCAACGAGGTGGTCAGGGCGGGGACGCCTCTGCAACCCGGACAGGTCTATGACAGCAACCGGAGCGCCCTGCGCGCCGCTCTGATGGCCCTGGGGGTGGAGGTGCTGGATTTGGGGCTGGTGCGGGACAATCGTGAGGCGATTGCCACCGCTTTGGCCCGGGGCGGGGCCGAGGCCGATGCGGTCATCAGCACCGGCGGGGTATCGGTGGGGGATTACGATCTGGTCAAGGAGGTGCTGCTGGACCAGGGGGCGATCCATTTCTGGCAGGTGGCCATGAAGCCCGGCAAGCCCCAGGCTTATGGCCAATTGGGCCGTGCCCGGTTTTTTGGGTTGCCGGGCAATCCGGTTTCGTGTCTGACGGTTTTTTTGTTGATTGTCCGTCCCGCCTTGTTGCGGCTGATGGGGGCGGCGGATGAGCCTCCGAAACGCATGCGCGCAACTTTTCGCGGCGCTTTGCACAAAAAACATTCCCGGATGGATTTCATTCGGGGGGTGGCCCATTTTGATGAAAACGGGGTCTGGGTGGAGACGACAGGACACCAGGGATCGGGCATTTTGACCAGTCTGTCCAGGGCCAATGTGTGGATTGTCCTGCCGGAAGCCCCGGCCAGACTGGTTGATGGGGATGATGTGACCATTCAATGGATCGAATATGAGTGACGCGGCGGAGTTGACCCATTTCGACGAGCGGGGTGCGGCCCGCATGGTGGATGTGTCGGCCAAGGGGGTCACGGAGCGGGTGGCGGTGGCCGGAGGCGAGGTGATCATGGCGCCGGAGACCTTGCGGCTGATTCTGGATCGGGGGTTGTCCAAGGGGGATGTGCTGGAGACTGCCCGACTGGCTGGGATCATGGCGGCCAAGCGGGTGGACCAGTTGATTCCCTTGTGTCACACCCTGGATCTGACCTCGGTGGCTGTGGCGTTCGAGCCGGATTGGGCGGGCAGTCGGATGCGAATTCGCGCCGAGGTCAAATCCCTGGGACGGACCGGGGTGGAGATGGAAGCCATGACCGCCGTATCCGTGGCCGGGTTGACCATCTATGACATGTGCAAGGCCGTGGACCGTTGGATGGTGGTCGGCGGCATCCGTCTGCTGGAAAAACGCGGCGGCAAGAGTGGACACGTGGTGCGGCGGGACGACAATCCGGCTCCAGAGACGGATTGAAAACGCCATGCCCCTGACCGATTCCTTTGGCCGCGTCATGCGTTATCTGCGGGTGTCGGTGACCGACCGGTGCAATTTGCAATGTGACTATTGCCGTCCGGCGGGCGAACCTTTGTTGCCCAATCACCAGCAGTTGTTGACCCTGGAAGAGATCGTGCGTCTGAGCCGCCTGTTTGTGGAGTTGGGCATCGACCGCATCCGCTTGACGGGAGGCGAGCCTTTGTTGCGTCGCAATCTGGTGATGTTGGTCCGGGAACTGGCGGCCTTGCCGGGATTGCATGAGCTTTCGTTGACCACCAATGCCCTGCTGTTGGACCGCTATGCCGACGCGTTGCGCCAGGCCGGATTGCAGCGGGTCAACATCTCCCTGGATACCCTGAATCCGGAAACCTTTACCCGCATCACCCGGGGCGGGGATGTGAGCCGGGTGCTGGCGGGAATCGAGGCCGCGGTGCGGACCGGGTTGAAACCCGTCAAGATCAATATGGTGGTGATGCGTGACATCAACGACCACGAAATCCCGGATATGATCGCTTTTGCGGTGCGGCATGGCCTGGTGTTGAGATTTATCGAAACCATGCCTGTGGGGCGGGCGGGATTGGGCGGGGCGGAACGTTATGTCCCGGCGGACGAGATTGTCAGCCGGGCCTGTCTCGGGGAAGGTCGGCATTGGATGCCGGTCGCCAACCCCCGGGAGGTGGGATCGGGTCCGGCGCGTTATTTTCGCATGGCCGGGAGCGAGGCGGAGGTGGGGATCATTTCGGCCCGTTCGCGCCACTTTTGCGACACCTGCAACCGCATGCGTCTGACCTCCCGGGGAGAGCTGGTATTGTGCCTCGGAGGCATGGAACGGGTGGATCTGAAAACCCTCCTGCGGGACGGGGCTTCGGATCAAACCCTGCTGGATGGGATCCGGGCCGGCGTAGCCCGTAAACCCCAACGTCATCACTTCGAGCTGGGCGAGGCGGGGGCTTCCTCCTGGAACATGTCCGGGCTGGGAGGGTGAAAGCGTCCGTTTCCTTGCTGGATCGCTGAAGTTTGCGCAACGGCGAGGCAATCTCTGGCCGTTTGCCTCGCATCCGTCCTGTTTTTCAGCCGTGACCCGTCATTCGGGCATGTTTTCGGCGATCCCTTCTCCCAGCTTGCGATACAAGGTGCGTTCGCTGATGCCCAGTCTGGAGGCCAACTCCTTTTTGTTGCCGCGAAAGGTATGGATGAGGTGTCCCAGATACAGAGCCTCCCAGGCTTCCAGGGTCATGATGTTCTCTTCGTGGAGGGAGGGAAAAAGATGTCCCAAGGCGTCGGCAGGTCCACGGGTGGGGGTGATGCCCATATGTTCGGGTAGAATATCGGTTCCGTCGCTCATCAGGCATCCCCGGGTCATCAGGTTGAGCAGTTCGCGTATGTTGCCGATGAAGGTGTGTCGGGTCAGGGCCTCCAGGGCGGCGGCGGTCAGGCGTTTACCCCGGCATTCGTCCAGGCGCAGGATCAGGGTCTGCGCCAGCACCGCGATGTCTTCCCGTCGTTCGTGCAGGGGCGGCAGCACAATGGGAAAGGTGCTGATCCGGTAAAACAGATCCAGACGGAACTCCCCTCGCTCCACCATGGTGGGCAGATCCCGATGGGTGGCGCAAATCAAACGGAAATCCGTGTGCAACGCATCGATTCCCCCCACACGTCGGAAGGTTTTGGTCTCCAGCAATCTCAGTAGCTTCACTTGCAACTGCAATGGCACATCACCGATTTCATCCAGAAACAAGGTGCCATGGTCCGCCAGTTCCACCAGTCCTTTTTTCTGGAGCAACGCTCCGGTGAACGCGCCTTTTTCGTGACCGAACAATTCCGATTCAAATAACGCCTCCGTCAGTCCGGAACACTCCACCGGGACAAACGACATGTTGGCCCGTGGACTCTCTTCGTGAATGGTGCGGGCAACCACCTCCTTGCCGGTGCCGGATTCCCCGGTGAGCAGCACCGATACCCGGCTTTTGGCGACCCGATCAATCAGCTTGAGCATGTTCTTGAACGCCGGAGAGTGACCAACCAGTCCAAGGGGTTTGGGTGACACGCTCGCGATGCGGGTTGGACTGAAGACCTCCAGCAGATGGCTGATTTGACCATCGCTGTCCATCAGGGGGCGCATTTCGACATGCACATACTGTCGTCCCTGGGGGGTGATGTGGATGTGCAGCATGCGTTGCGGGGTTTTGGTTTCGAGACAGGCGGACATCGGGCAAGGTTCCCCCACTTGATCGCAGGGGCGGTCGTATTGATGGGACAACTCGTAGCAATAACGGTGAATTTCCGTGTCGGGTTCATGGTATTGATGGGAATAGGCCCGATTCCAGGCCACGACCCGGTAATTCAGATCCATCAGCAGTGCGGGTGTGCTGTAGCTGTCGAGAAAAGATGATGCTTCTAATAATAGAGATGAATGACCTGACATGTTATCGTTCCTTTAACGTAATTTTGAAAAACTTCGGATGGATTTTGCCATAAATGACAAGCAAAAAGATCGGTCTGACATTTATGGCAGTTTAGCGCATGTCGCCTCCATAAACCAGACCTGGAAAACATGGATGCGGAACCGGAACGGTATTTGTTCAATCCATTGATTTTAATTGCGTTATTTTGGAGTATCCGGTGGGTGGAATCGGGAGGATTCGCCAAGAAAATTCAATTGGTACATTCGTTGCTCTCATGACTGACAAGACTAAGGATCCGGGCGACGGATTGGTCGTTCGTGAGCATGAATCATCCAGGAAACAACGGGAGAAAACGGTTATGACTTGGCGATTACCCAAACTGTCCAGACGTACAGTGATGCAGGCCGGACTTGGCGCGGCAGGTTTGAGTCTGCTTCAACCGGGACGTTGGATGGGGTCGGCGGAAGCCCGTCCCGAAGCCCAGCAGGCCTCACAAAAGACAGTCTACAGCATTTGCAATTTCTGTTCGTCCTTGTGCAATCTGCAAGTCACGGTCAAAACCGAAAACGGCACCAGCCGCATCACCAAACTGGACGGCAATCCCCACTCCACGTTGAACCGGGGCAAACTGTGCGCCCGGGGTCAATCGGGATTGCGTCAGGTCTACGATGTGGACCGCATCAAGACCCCCCTCATCCGGGTGGAAGGCAGCAAACGCGGGGAAGGCCGCTTCCGGGCCGCCACCTGGGAGGAGGCTTGGAGTTACATCGCCGACAAGGCCAAAAAGGCCGACATCAAACCCTGGGAATACACCATGGTGGGCGGCTGGACCTCTTGTGTCTTCTACATGAACTGGGCGGTGCCGTTTGCCCTGTCCAATGGCATTCCCAACATCATCGCCTCTCCCATGCAACACTGCGTGGCCTCGGGCCATCTGGGCACGGACTCGGTCACGGGCAATTTCAATATCCACGACGAGGTGTTGCCGGACTACGACAACGCCAATTACATTCTGTTCGTGGCCAACAATGCCTCCATCGGCGCGGTTTCCACCTCCCGCATGGTCCGTTTCGCCACCGGGCGCAAGAATGGTGCGCGGGTGGTGGCGTTGGACAGCCGTCTTTCCGAAACCGCCTCCAAGGCGGATGAATGGATCATGATCCGTCCCGGAACCGATCTGGATTTCATGATCGCGTTGATCCACGTCATTCTGGAAGAAAAGCTGTATGACGCCGAGTTCCTGAAACGTCACAGCAACATGCCATTCCTGGTCCATCGGGGCGAGGATGGCCAGTGGAAGATCTCCACGGATGAACAGGGCCGTCCCTACGCGATTCAGGCACTCACCGGTCAGGTGGTCACGCTGCCCGCCTACACCAACGACAACAGCCTGGACATCAACGGTCAGCCCACCGCTTTGGCGTTGTACGCCCCCAAGGATATGGTACTGGACGGCAAACCGGTGATGACGGTCCTTCAGGCCCAAGAGGCGGAAATCGCCAACCATACCCCCAAATGGGCCGAAAAGAGTACCGGCATTTCCGCCTTCACCATTCAGCGCATCGCCCGTGAGTTCGCCAGGGCCGGACGACCGATTGTCGATCCCGGTTGGCACGGGGCCCGTTACGCCAACATCAACATGTTGCGGCGTACCCAGGCGATGTTGCAGGCGTTGGTGGGGGGCATCGACCGGGAAGGTGGCTGGATCATGTCCGGGGAGTATCACCACAAGGTCGCCAACTGGCAGGAAGCCAAAAAGGCCGGAAAAGCCATGCCCGGTCCCTTGATGACTTCCATGGCGGGCATTCCGTTTGTCGGGGAGTTGATCAAGGCCTTGTCCAATGGCAAGACCTTTCCCCATGGCAAGCCGGCGTGGGCTTTCGCTTTTTCGGCGCAGGAGCGGGCGGCGGGTCGCGAAGGGGTGGCGGTGCCGGCTCTGGCGGATACCGGTTTCTGGGAATCCTTGAACGGTACGTTGACCTATGGGGGCGAGCCTTATCTGAGTCGGGCGGTTGTCATCAATGCCGCCAATCCGATCCGTCATTATTATCCGGACACCCGTTGGAAGGACATCCTGTCCCACAAAAACATGGAACTGGTGGTGGTGGTGGATGTGCTGCCATCGGATACCATTCTGTACGCAGATGTGGTACTGCCTAATCCCACCTATCTGGAACGGGACGAACCCACCTTGTATGGCAATGGGGTCAATCACGACCTGACCCTCACCACCCGTTTCGCGGCCATCGACCCCTTGTTCGATACCCTGGAAACCCCGGACATTCTGCTGCATCTGAGTGAAATCATCAGCGGCAGCCATGAGCCTTTCATGGGGGCGTTGGAGCAACTCAGTGGCATTCCGGGCAAGGAGACCTGGGCCGCCTATCAGAAATTCCGCAAGCAAAAGGCCCGCAGTCCATTTGCCAAGGCCTGTCGCGAGACGGCTTTTGAATCCACCGCCGCCCGTCTCCACACCCGACCGGAGGTGTTGGAGCAGGAACTGTCCAAACGGGGCATTTTCCTGGAACAAAATCGTGATGACATCCTGGCGCATCACGCCATGCCACGGAAAATGGCCCTGCCCACCACCAGTGGACGCTTGGAATTTTACGGCAATCTGTTTTTGTGGTTGCAGCAGATGGGTGGAAAAGGGCCGTCGTTCAACCTGCTGGCCGCTCCCATGGAGGTGCAATGCCGTTCCGGTCTTGCCATGTCGGATCCGCTGGAAGCCGACGAATTCTATTTCACCTATGGCAAGACTCCCACGGTCTCTTATGGATCCACCAACAGCAACAATCCGGTGTTGGCGGCCATCAACCGTTTCAAGAAGGACATCTATACCGGCATTTGGATCCATCCGGAACGGGCCACGACGTTGGGCATTCAATCCGGGGACCGGATTCTCATCAGCAACACGCTGTCGGGACAAAAAGCCGAGGGTGTCGCGTTTGTCACCCGCCTGCTCCATCCGGATACGATGTTCATGCACTCCTCGTTCGGGGTGGAAAACAAGGCGTTGCGGTTGAGTTACGGCATTGGCACGGCAAGCAACAAGCTGATTCCCAATACGGTGGAGCCCTTGGTGGGGGGATTCCGTTCCCAGGAATTCACGGTTCGCATCGCCAAACTGGCTTGAGGGTGGAGTCCCATGTCGTTTAATCAAGGAGTTTATTCATGACCCGTTATGCAATGGTCATCGACCTGAATACCTGTGTGGGATGCAACGCCTGCATGGCCGCCTGCTCTCTGGAAAATCAGACTCCGGTCTGGTCGGACCAGTGGCGTACCTATGTGCAGGACCGGGAGTTGGGAGAGGGGCGTAACGTATCCCGTCGCATCATGCCCAGATTGTGCAATCACTGTTCCAATCCCCCCTGCATGTCGGTCTGTCCCACGGGTGCGACCTATCAGACCGATACCGGCGTGGTGCTGGTGGACGAAACCTTGTGCATGGGTTGTCAGGCCTGTGCCATGGCCTGTCCGTATGATGCCCGTTACGCCTATACCCGTGAGGATATCAAGACGGGCAAGGAGTATTACGGCGTGCTGAATCGCAAGGCTCCCAGCATGGACAAGTGCACGTTTTGCAACCATCGCCTGGAACGCGGAGAACCGCCGGCTTGCGTGCAAACCTGTGTCGGGTATTCACGTATGTTCTGCGATTTGGACAATCCATCTTATCATGCCACGACTTTGGTAAAAAGTGGCAAGGCCAAACCATTGATGTCCCATCTCGGAACCCGGCCCAACGTTTACTATGTTCCGGAAAGATAAAGGAGATGTTATGGAAGTCATGACCTTCACGACGCAGAGCAACTGGACCTGGTGGTTTGCCATCTATCTGTTTTTGGGGGGGATGGGGGCTGCGGTCATCGCGGTCAGTTTTCTGACCCACATGTATTTGAGTAAGACCAAAGAACTGGTGATGTGGGGCGCTCTCTCCGGTGTGGCGATGATGGCGGTGGGTTCGGGCATGTTGTTTTTGCATCTGCTCAACAAATGGGCCGCCATCTACATCCTGACCCCCTGGGGGGTGTTCCACAAGCCGGACTCCTGGATCGCCTGGGGATCGCAGTTCATCATCTGGTTGCAAATCACGGCGTTGCTTTACGCGTTGCCCTTTATGGTGGAAAAACCCCGCCTGCTGAACTGGCCTTTGGTGGGTACGGTCCTGAAACTGGATCTGGTGCGGGCCGTGGCGGCGAAAGTGGCCCCAATCCAAGGTATTCTCGGTTGGGTTTCGATCCTGACAGGCATCGGCACGGTGGTGTATACCGGTCTGTTGTTGCAAAGTTTTCCGGCTGTGGCCCTGTGGCACAATCCGGCGGTGCCGATTCTGTTCACGGTTTCCGCTTTTTCCACGGCCATGGCGTGGTTGCTGATCGTGATGTATCTCTTTATTTATCACCGGGTGGATCACTCGATCCGCATTCTGTACGAGCGGGTGGACGTGGTGTTGATTACCGCCGAGTTGGTGATTCTGTTCTCGTTTTTCAACTATACCCTGTCCGGCTCCGAAGGGGGCTATCGTTCGGCGGCGATGCTGTGGGGATCCGCGGGCTGGGTGGTGGGCTTCATCGGTTGTGGGTTGCTGGTGCCTTTGGCGCTGGAGTTGAAGTGCGTCTTTGGAAACTGGGGTGGCAAACGGGTGATCGTACCGGCTTCGATGCTGGTGTTGACCGGTGGTTATCTGTTGCGGCACTACTTCATGGCCGCGGGCATCTACGCGTTTCCCTGGTGATGACATGAATGATCCGTGTGAACCCGCCTGTGGTGGTCCCGGAGCGTTGCGTCACGGCTCCGGAGATCCCCACGGCGAGCCATCCGGCCACGGTTCCTTCGGCTGCCAGGAGCCTCGGCTTCTGGCAGCCGAATTGAGTCTGCTGGCCCATCTGCTTTCCCAACCGGTTGCCGAATCCCTGGAAGCCCTGGAAGAAGAGGCGCTCACCTCCGCGCCCTGGTTGGCCGACGTGCTGCCGGAGTTGCGCCAACTGCCGCTGGATGCTTGGCAGGGTGAGCATACCCGATTGTTTGTCAACGGGTTCCCCAAAACCATCTGCCCGCCTTTTGTTTCCTTTTGGCGCCATGGCCAATGGGGCGGACCGCTGGAAGGGGTATTGTTTCAGTTGTATCAGCGGATCGGGCTGGAGGTGGCGGAGGGGCAGCCACTGGATTATCTGGGGGTCTTGTTGCAGGCGTCGTCTTATTGCCTGGAGGTGATGGCCAGCAAACCGGTGGATGTCGTTTCGCCGGAAAGTGAAGTCTTGACCCATTTGTTGCGGGACCATCTGTTGTTGTGTCTGCCTGAGTTCGCGGCGGCGTTGCGTCAGTCCGCCGGGTTGATTTTTTACCGGACCCTGGGGGAGCGGTTTGAACGGCTCGCGGTCCGACTGGCCGCGGGGGGGGTGACATGACCTCCGGTTGGATCCTGCATCCGGCGGATGACGCGGCCCTGCAAGCGGTCACCGTGGAGCGTTATACCCAGTTGTATCAAAGCCATCGGCAGGAGGGGATGGAGAATGGGGTGGATTTCTGGGCCATGCCGCCCCGGGGTTGGCCAGTGGAGGCCCGTTCGTTCCGCCATCTGGATCCCTGGAGGATTTTCTTGTTGCTGACCCCCTGGATGCTCATGCGGGTGCTGATGCCGATGCGGGATCCGGGTCTGCCGTTGCCCCCGGGATGGGGGGAGCCGGATGGTCCGGAGTCCGGCGGCCTGCTGGGGCCGCTGTTGACCGTGTATCTGCTGGGACAAAAACAGATGGCCCATTTGCATCGGGATCCGGTTCTGGGTGACTATCTGATTCAACCTCTGGTACAATCCTTGCATAAATATGCCAATCCCGAGGCGGTGTTTTCCGCCTGGACCGAAACGGTGCAACGCCGTGACGCCTTCGTCCAGGCCAGCAACCGACGTTGCGACTGGCAACAGGATTTGTCTCGCAGGGAGATCTTTTCTGGATTGTTCCGGGAGCGTAAACCTTCCTGCGATACGACAACTTGAATTGTTTGACTTTATGGAGGAGGATCCCCGGATGAACCATTTGCTGCGTTGTCTGGCCGTGGTGGGCCTGTTGGGCGCCACCCCTGTCGCTTTTGCCGCGGACGAAACGCCACCCGCCGAGATCATGCGTTATGCCATCGAGGGCAATCTGGATGGGGTTGTCAAGGCGCTGGAGCAGGGGGCGGCCATCAATCAACCCAGTCAGACCGGCATGACGCCGCTGATGTGGGCGATTCAGGAATCCCATTTCAAGCTGATTGACATGCTGTTGGAAAAAGGCGCGGATGTGAACGCCTTTCATCCCCGGGCCGGATGCACCGCGCTGATTCTGGCCAGCGAGTGGTTGCAGCCCCAGACCGTGGATGCTTTGCTCAAGCGCGAGGCCAATGTCAACTATCAGACCAATCACGGCTGGAGCGCCTTGCTGAAAACCTCCCGGCTGGCCCTCAAGACTCCGGAAGAGCGGGCTCGTCAGAAGCGGGTGGTGGAGAGTCTTCTGGCCCACGGCGCCAAGATCGATGCCCGTGACAACAAGGAGCGGACCTCCCTGATGCTCGCCGCCAAGGTTGGCAATACCGAGCTGGTGGCCCAACTGCTGGAACACAAGGCGGATATCAACGCCCAGGACAAAACCGGCAACAGCGCTTTGATGTTGGCGGCCCAGGAGGGGCAGTTGGAGAGTGTCAAGCTGTTATTGAAGCACAACGCGTCGTTGGAAAAAAATCATATCTGCGGATGTACCGCGTTGCTTCAGGCCGCGGAACATGGGCACACGGAGGTGGTGAAGACTTTGTTGGATCACCATGCGGACATTCACGTCAAAAACGAAGACGGCATGACCGCCCTGATGTTCGCTTCCATGAAAGGCCATCTGGAAACCGTGGCGTTGCTGCTGGAACGGGGATCCCGGATCAATGAGATGAACAACAAAGGGGTCACGGCCCGGTTGATGGCTGTGGAAAACCATCACGAGAAGGTGGAACAACTGCTTCAGGAGTCGGGTGGCCGCTGTTATTGACCTGCGGATTTCCTTAAAGACAGCGTGAATCGGCAAGGGGCGGTGTGAACCGCCCCTTTTTTTATCGCAAGGGGGATCAGGTGTAGGGGCGGAGGCTTTTGTACTCCAGAAATTGCTTGACCCAGTGCATGAGCCGCAAGGGGGGCAGGATCAGATCGAACCACTCCAGCCGCGAGACCAGCATGCCGGAGTTCAAGGAATCGACGATGCAAATCAGTTCGTTGCGGAAGGTGGCCTGTCCCGGTTTTCCCATCAGATCGTCATACAGATTGGCAGCGGCGGCCCGGGCTTGCAGTTCGGCCATATGGGCCTGTTTGGCCCGCCATTCCGGTCCGGGCAGACTGGCGGCATCACCCGCCACATAGACTCGCTCATGGCCTGTCACCCGGCAGTGGGCATCCGCTGTGATGAATCCACCCGCAGAGAGTGGAAATCCGGTCTCCGCATACCAGGGCAGTCCACCCATGCCCGGAATGAACAACGTCAGGTCGGCGGCCAACTCTCCTCCCTCCAGCGTGACCCCGGACGGGGTGAACCCCAGAATTTTTTCTCCCAGTCGGGTGGCGATTTTCTTTTCCGCCATGGTGGACAACAGACCTTGCACCGCCCGGGGGCCAAGCCGTTTGCCGGGTTCCGCCATGGGGGAGAAAAAGACCAGATTGAAACGATCCCGGCGGCCTGTGCGCAACAAATGGGTGTGCATGCCGAACAGATATTCAAACATGGGGCCTCCCCGTACCCCCTGGGGATCCACGGGATTGCCAGCAAACCCGAAGGCGATGGTTCCCCCGGACATCTGTTGCAATCGATCCCGTACCGTTTCTACCATGGGAATGCCGGCGCAGGGATTGATGGTATGCTCGATGCCGGGAAGCTTGCGCAAATAGGTGCCACCGCTGGCGATCAACAGGGCATCGTTGTGGATTGCGCCATCCGCGGTGGTGACGATGCGTCCCTTGTCCCGGATCCCTGTGGCTTCCGCCTGATGATGATGCACCCCCATGCGCTGAAAGAATCCACTCAGATCCGCCACGATTTCCGACCCGTTTCGTTCCCCGGAGGGAATCCAGATCAGACTCGGGTAATAGAGAAATTGTGGTTTGGGAGAGAGGACCGTCAGTTCCAGTTGACGGCCTGGATCTTTTTTCCGGAGTGTCTTGATGGCTTCCAGTGCGGCGAAATTGCTTCCCAGGATTGTTATCCGCATCGTACATCCTTCATATCGATCATGAATGAGGATCCGTCATTCTCTTTGTGCCGCGAAACGATGGCTTTCTTCAGGTTTCCCTCCGGTCTGCACGCTGGCTGAGGGAGGTGTCTTGCATGGGGAGGGCATCGTTTCACGATGGTTTCCCCATCATCAAGCATGCTCCATTTGAGGCAAGTTCGTCAACCCGTGCCACCGGACCGGCGGCTTTGGCTTTGCCATTCGGATGTCGTCGGATGGGGGGATCGCAAAAAGGGGAGGGGGAATGAAAAAAATGGGAATCCGGCCAAATTTCTTGAAATGAATCGGGGAAGTATCCATTATGAATCCACTTCAGCAAGGCGGGCCCGCCGGATGGTGGTCGTGGCCATGAGGGGTCCGGCTTTGTCTGGGAGGGCGGGAGCGCGGGCGGATGCTCGGAAGCGTGTTTGGTGTGTGCCGGTTGCAATCTCTTGGGAATGAGAATCATGAAACGTGCATTATCTGGAAGGGGTGTTGCTGTTTTTTTGGTGTTTCTGGTGATCGGCATGGTTCGTCCGGGTTGGTCGGAAACCTTGAAAGTGGGGGGTACCGGTTCCTCCGCGCCGATTGTCACGCGACTGTTCGACGCCTTCAGCAAACAGGCGCCCGGGGTGAGCCTGGATCAGGTGAGTCCGCCACTGGGTTCCGGCGGAGCCATGAAAGCCCTGGCGAAAGGCAGTCTCGATCTGGCTTTTTCCGGTCGTTCCCCAACCCCGGAAGAGCGGACACGGATTGGCAACTCTTTTGAACTGGCGGTGACTCCGTTTGTTTTTGTCTCGGCGGGAGGGCAGAAGAAAAATGGCTTCACCCTCGACGAACTGGCGACTGTCTTCGATGGCAGTCAGACAACCTGGGATGGGGGCGTGCCGATCCGTCTGGTGCTGCGGGCCAGCTTCGAGAGCGATACGCTGGTGATGAAGTCCATGTCTCCGGCCATGGCCAAGGCTGTCGATGTGGCCGGGAAGCGTCCGGGCATGGTGATTGGTCAAGACGATCTCGATACCCTGGCCTTGCTGAAACAGACCCCGGGTTCCTTTGGACCGACCACCCTGGCCCTGGTGGATGAGCGTCTGACCGTGTTTGCCATCCAGGGCGTGACGCCCTCTCTCGCCACGATTCAGGATGGCAGCTATGCATGGCGCAAAGTCCTCACGGTGGTCGTGCCGCCTCAGCCGAAACCTGTGGTGACGCAATTCGTGGATTTCCTGCACAGCAAGGAGGCCAAAGCCGTGCTGCTGAGTCATCATTATCTGCCGCTCGATCCTTGAGCGTATCCATGTCCCAGGTCTGTTTCTACCACTCCATCTCCCGCACCGTCACCAGACTGGCAGCCGGAATCGCCTTGTTGCTGGTGGTGCTGCCGGTTTTGCTGTACGGCAGTTTTGTGGTTTCCAGCATGGATCGCGCCTTGGAGGCCAGTCTTGTTTTTCAGACCAAGACCATCGAACAATACATTCAAAAACAGCCGGACAACTGGGAAAACAACGCAAGCAGAATACAAGCCATGTATGAGTCGTATGTCGAACCCAGTCAGTATTTTCGTCTGAACGACCGGGATGGGCAGATGGTGTTTTCCGGAGGTCCGGAATGGCGCTGGTATTTCCATGGTCACAGCAAATCGGTGCATGCCTTCGGCCATCCGGTGGGCGTTCTTGTGGTCGGGGTGTCGTTGTGGGACGAGTTGGTGATCGGTGGGGTGGTATTGCTGGTCGGTTGTTTGATTGCCTGGGTCATTTTTGGTCCGGGGCGACGCATTCCCCTGGAGGCCCTGCGTTGCGCCGAAGAGGCGCTGGCGGCGTATCATGGGCATCTGGAGGAGATGGTGCGGGAGCGCACCGCGGAACTGGAAGTCGCCCTCGACCATGCACGCTCCTCCAATCAGGCCAGGCTGGAATCCGATCAGGCCAATCTGGCCAAGAGCCGGTTTCTCGCCAATATGAGCCATGAGATCCGCACCCCCATGAACGGGGTGATGGGCATGATCGATCTGGCCTTGAACACGGACCTTTCGCATCGCACCCGGGATTTTCTGGTTCAGGCCAGAAGATCCGCCCGCAACCTGTTGCGGGTGATCAATGATATTCTTGATTTCTCCAAGATCGAAGAAGGCAAAATGACCTTGGAATCCCTGGAATTTCATTTGTACGAATTGCTGGAAGAGGCCATCGATGCATGCAAGCAGGGCGCCGTCAACAAGGATATCGAATTGATCGTGGTGGCGCCATCCCATGCCATCGGTCTGTTGTTGGGTGATCCATTGCGTCTGCAACAGGTGTTGATCAACCTGATCAGCAACGCCATCAAATTCACCTCCCACGGAGAGATCACCATTCGCGCCGAACCCATCGGGTTGACGGCGGATGCGGCGCGGATCCATTTTTCGGTTCAGGATTCCGGCATCGGCATCGCCCCGGAACAGCAGGTCAGACTGTTTCGCTCCTTTACCCAGGCGGATGACAGCATTACGCGCAAATTTGGCGGCAGCGGGTTGGGGTTGACCATTTGCAAACGTCTGGTGGAAATGATGGACGGTGAAATCTGGCTGGAAAGTGCCGTCGGTCAAGGTAGCACTTTTCATTTCACCGTGCTTTTGGGGCACCGATCGGAGCCTTCCGCCTTGGTTTTGCCCCAGGATCTGAAAAATTTGCGGGCTTTGGTGGTGGACGACAATGCCACGGTACGCATGGTCTATACGGAAACCCTGCGCTCTTTCGGCCTCGTGGCCGAGGCGGTGGACGGTGGCGAGGCGGCGTTGCTGGCGTTACGTGCCGCGTTGGCCGGTGGGCGTTCCTATCACCTGATTTTCATGGATTGGAGCATGCCCGGCATGGATGGGATCGAGGCCATCCGGATCATCCGTGGTGATCCGCAGTTGACCTGGACCGTGCAGGATTTGTCCGGGCATGAGCCGATTGTGCAAACGGATGACAACCCCATTAGCTTGCCAAAAATTGTTCTGACCACGGCCTTTGGTCAGGAAGCCGCCGAACAGGGAGCGGGAGAACTCCAGTTGGACGCCTGTTTGATCAAACCGGTGACCCCTTCCCATCTGTTTGACACCATTCTGGAACTGTTCGACCGGAAAATGGTCCGTTCCCATGCCACCGCTTTGCCGATCATGGACCGGCAGCACATTATTCAGGCCCTGGGGGGTGCCCGGGTCTTGCTGGTCGAAGACAACAGCATCAATCAGCAGGTGGCCCGGGAGATTCTCAGAAGTATCGGAATCGTGGTGGATATCGCCGAGAACGGCCTGGAAGCCGTGAGTCTGGTGATGACCAGAACATACGATCTGGTGTTGATGGATGTCCAGATGCCCGAAATGGATGGCTATGCCGCGACACGCGCCATCCGCGCCGACTCCCGTTGGCAGGCTTTGCCCATTCTCGCCATGACCGCCCATGCGATGCAGGAAGATTATGATAAGAGTATGGAAGCGGGCATGAACGATCACATCACCAAGCCCATCGATCAGCAGCAGTTGATCCTGGCCTTGATGCAATGGATCAAACGCAAGCATAAACCGCTGCAACACGCATCGATCCCGGTACTCAACAGGCCGGAATTGACCGCGGCACCCATGTCCCGGGATCCGGAGCCTGTGGTTTCCGGGATGCGGACCGTCTGTCTGCCGTCATCCCTGCCTGGAATCGGGGTCAATCAGGCCCTGGAGCGGCTGAATGGGAATCACAAGCTGTTGCGTTCCGTGCTGCTGGAATTTGAACGGGAGTTCTCCGACAGCGATCAGCGTATTGCGCAAGCGTTGCGGGAGGATGGTCCGGAGGAGATCCAGTCCGCCATGCGTCTGGCCCATACGGTCAAGGGCATCGCGGGCAATCTTTCCGCGGATGCGCTGTTTATGGCGGCCCAGGCGTTGGAACAGGGCCTTCGCGCCCATGAGCGTCACAACTGGGTGGGATTGACGCAGACGTTTCAGGTTGAGTTGCGTCAGGTGTTGTCTTCCATCGTCTTGCTGAAAGAGGCCTATTCCCAGGGATTGTCTCCGGAAGGGACGTCTTGTCTCGATCTCTGCCGGGATCCTGCGGTTGTTGTCCCTTTGTTGAAACAATTGGTGGTCCAGATCGATCATTACAATCTTTTGTCGCTGGATCTTTGTGCGCAATTGCAGACCCTGTTATCGGGAGGGGAATTGCAAGAGGTGGTGGATCAGATGGCGCAGAGTCTGGATCGATTTGACTTCGAGGAGGCATCGTCCTATCTTGGTCAGATCATTCAGGCACTTCATATCGATCTGGATTTTACCAATGGATAGTAATCGCAAGCAGACCGTTTTGATTGTTGATGATGTGCCTGCCAACATCAAGATCGTCATGGGAATTCTGGAAGACTATTATGAATTGATGGCCGCCAACAACGGTGCGACGGCGTTGAAGATCGCCAGAAGCAGACGCACCGACCTGATCTTGTTGGATGTGGTCATGCCGGGAATGAACGGCTACGAGGTTTGCCAGGAACTCAAGGAGGATGCGAAAACCCGAGAGATTCCGATCATCTTTTTGACCGCCAAAGACAGTGCGGGAGAGGAGAGCTTTGGATTTTCCCTGGGGGCGATCGACTATATCACCAAACCCTTCAAGCCTTCGGTTGTGCTGGCCCGGGTTCGCGCTCATCTGGAATTTGAAAAAAACCGGATGGAGTTGCTGGAACGGGATGCCAATCTTCAGGCCATTCTCGACTACGCCTCCGACGGGATCGTGTCCGTGGATTTGCAGGGCCGCATCGTGGCCAGTAACGAGTCGGCCAAGAAGTTGCTGGGCTATTCCCATGCCCAACTGGATGGCATGCCCATCGAGTCGGTGATCGTCGATCCGGAGATGCAGACCTTTTGGCAGGAGGCGATTGCCCGTTCCTTTCACACGGGCAACGATGCGCGCACCATGCAGCGGCGTATTTCCTGTGTGGGCCACTGTGCGGATGGTCGGATCATCGATCTGGAATTGGCGATGACCATCGGTCAATGGAAAGGAGAGGTGCAACTGACCATCTTCTTCCGTGATGTGACCTCGGAAAAAGCCCTGCTTCACTCGCTCAAGGATACGTTGCAGGCTGCGGAATCCGCCAATCGGGCCAAAAGCAGTTTTCTGGCCAATGTGAGTCATGAGATTCGCAGTCCCATGAATGCCATCATTGGCATGACCGATCTGATGATCCATTCATCGGTTTCACGGGAAGAGAGCGATAATTATCATCAGATCATTCTGAATGCCTCCCTTTCTTTGTTGCAACTGGTCAATGACTTGTTGGATCTTTCCAAGATCGAGGCGGGACAGTATACCATCGAGCACATTCCTTTTGATTTGTGCGGACAGGTGGAGAGTGCCTGCGAGACTTTGGCGTTCAAGGCCCACCAGAAGGGGTTGGAGTTGATTGGCCATGTGCCGCTGGAGTTGCCGGAAACCTTGATGGGAGATCCCTTGCGGGTGCATCAGGTGCTGACCAACCTGATCAACAATGCCATCAAGTTTACCGATCAAGGGTCGGTGGTGGTTGAGGTGGAACAGATCCCGGTCACCGAGGCTTCCGACCCGAGCGGGGTGAGTCTGCATTTTTCCGTGATCGATACCGGCATCGGCATTCCCGCAGACAAGTTCGGTATGGTGTTTGAGAAATTCACGCAGGCCGACGAGTCCACCACCAGAAAATATGGGGGTACGGGTTTGGGGTTGTCCCTGTGCAAGCATTTGGTCTTGTTGATGGGCGGGGAGATCTGGGTGGAAAGCGTGGTGGAACAGGGCAGTGCTTTTCATTTCACGCTTCCTTTTCAGACGGCTTTGGAACAGCGCACGCATCGGCAGGCCTGTCTGGAGCAGCGGGGAAGATCATCCGGATCGGAGCCGCTTACCATTTCCGGGGTGCGGGTGTTGCTGGGGATCGGACATCCCATACTCGGTCGGGTGGTTCAGGAGATCCTGAAGGATTTTGGGGCCACGGTGACGGTGATTCCTGATCTGGCCGGGGTGCAGAGCCGGTTGAAGGAACTGCCGGGGCAGCCGTCGCCTTTTGACATCATTGTGTTGGATGAACCGTTGCTGTGGCAGGATGTGGCGCAGCCGGAGTGGCTGGAAGAGCGGCTTGGGCATTATGGCCGGATTCTGGTGTTGTTGCCCACGACCTTGAGTTCCAATAAACTGGAACGGATTCCGTGGCTGAAACATCCCCTGACCCTCAAAAAGCCGTTGCGCTGTTATGCGCTGAGAAAAAGCATCCTCCAGGTGTTGGGGCACCTCCCCATGGAGCAGACGACAGGAGAGATTCCGCAAGGTCAGCGTTCCTCTGGTTTCATCGCGTTGCAGATTTTGCTGGTCGAGGATTTGGTGCCCAATCAGGTGTTGGCCACCGTCATTTTGCAGCAGGCGGGTCACCTGGTGACGATCGCCAATCATGGTCAGGAGGCTCTGGATCTGCTGATGGCCCGGCAAACCGCCTTCGATCTGGTACTCATGGACTTGCAGATGCCGATCCTGAACGGTTTTGATACCACGGAACGGATTCGTCACGCGACTTCAGATCAAATCATCAATCCCGACATTCCCATCATCGCCATCACCGCCAATGCGCTCCAGACCGAGGAGCAAAAGTGCAAGAATCTGAATATGAACGGGTTTATCCGCAAGCCCTATCGTGCCCATGAACTGCTGAAGGCCATTGAACCGTTTTTGAAATTCCGATCCGGTCCGCTGGTCCACAAGGAGATCGTACTGCAACCGGTGGAGGTGGATTCCTCGACTTTGGCAGAATATCGGGCTGAATTTTTGAAACGGGGTCCGGGTTTGATGTCCGAGCTGCGTCGGGCGGTGCAGAATGGTCATGAGCGGCAGACCGTGAAATCCCTGTTGGATCTGCGTACCGCCGCCGAGATGGTCGGTTCGTCCCGTCTGGCCACCCAGGCCCTGCGACTCAAAGGGAGTGCGGAACTGGGTGACTGGGATGAGGTGTACGCCAAACTCGAAATCCTGGAAATCTTTTTTCAGCAGACCGAACAATTGGTGCGGGCAGCGTTGTCACCGCCGTGATGGTGGTTCAATCCGGGCGTCACACCGGCGGAACACGCCGCCGCAACAAGGCCTGATGCACTCCGTCCCAGAAATGGATCCGGGCCGTCATGGCGCGACGGGCGGCCTCTTCGGCGGCGGCAATGTGCGTCGGATCGTTGGCGCACAGGAGGTGCAGCATTTTCAGGGAGAGGGGACCATGATGGTCTTCGTCCAGGTGGATATGGCGCTCCAGATAATAATGGAAGACCGGAGCCTGTGATGAATCGATGGCCATTTGGCGCAACAAGGCTCTGAACATGGGAGGAATGATGTGCTCCCGACCCAGGGCAAAGGCGGCGGCCACCACATGGGGCTGATCCGAGGCGAGGAAGGAGAAGGTCTCCTCCATGAAATGCCGGGATGCGGCGGGAATGGTCTCTTGGTGCTGGTGCAGGGCGTTCCGGAACCCTTGAGCCGCTGCGGTTTGCGCAAAGTCCAGCGCGCCTTTCGGCGAGGCGCCGATTTCCGCCATGGCTTGAGCATACAGCTCAAAATGGCTGGCATAGGTGGGTTCTCCGGATGGAGTCGGCAGACCAAGATCCGATTCCTCTTCCAATACGATGTCGTTGATGAAGCGTCGAATCGTTGGATGGCCCACCGGTGCCCAGGGCAGAGTGGTGGGAGCGAGACGGTTTTGCAGATATTTCAGCAGTGTCATGAAATCCCACACGGAAAAGACATGATGGGACATGAACAGCCGCAAGTCGTCCAGGGAGTGGACCGCGCCATAGACCGGGTGCGCGTCCAGTTGTGCGCGCAAGGGGTGCAAACTTTCCAGGGAAACGGTCAGGGACATGGCAGCTCCTGTCTCGGGATGGATCATCCCCCGATTCAAATCAAGAGGTTGCGGAATGGGGGGCGGTGATGCGCCATCCGAAAAAATAACGGACGCACATTAACCTCCCTGTGGCCATTTGTCAAAGTTTCAAGGCGGCACGATCAAGTCCGTTGGATCGGGTATCGGGAGTGTTTTTTTGAAGAGGGCAGGCGGTATGAAAATTCGGCAGTTTTTTTGGTATCAGGATGGCGGTCTGAGGCGATTGGTCCCTGGATGGCCATAAAAGGGCGCCGACAAGAGGTGTCAGGGGGCGTGTGATACTCGGAGGCAAGATTTGTATAAAGATGTGCGTGGAACGCGGCCCGGAAAGGCTTTCCGATGGCGGCCCACGCACATCTTGAGAGGCTAGGAGGCTTTCAGGCCGGGATGGACATCAATCACCCCAGTTGGAATACTTGCTGCAAATCTTGTCCAGTCTTTTGCCGGCATCGGTTTCGGAGAATTTGGCCAGATGACCTTTGAAATTGTCCGGGGTTTCGTTCCACATGCAGGTACAAAAGGCTTCGGCTTTCGATTGGCCGGCAATGGGGCTGAGTTCTCCACCGCCTTCCCATCTGGTCATGGAATATTCTTTGCACTGTCTGAACTGGGGATCGTCACCGGGAACGGTGTTGTATTCGTCGGCGGCTTGCAGCGATCCGCTCAACAGCAGGGCTGCTCCAAACAGAGCCATTTTAAGCATTTTCATGATCGTATATCCTTGTTTGATTGGTAACCGGTTGTTTGGTTGAAGGGGAAGAGTGGATTTTTTTCGGATTTTCAGAGAAAAAAACTATGCAACAAAAAAAAGTGCGTATTGATGATGGGGTGTTGTCAAAAGAATCACGGGATCAAGCTGAATTGATCCTGAAATGTAACCGCTTTGATTGGCCTTGTCAAGAGGTGAGCTGATTTGTCATGGTGTTTATCCAGGGCACGTGTTCGTATTGGGGGTGGTGTGACGAGCGTTGACCGGCTGTCCTGCAAAACATGAAGATGAATTGCGTGAGAGGGGAAGGATCGGGACGAGTGACCGGGGGTGTGATGAAGAGGCGCCTCGGAAGGTTGTGTTGGAAAGAGAAATGAATCAAGGAGATTGATATGCAAAACGAGAATGTGGTCATCTGGCACAATCCGCACTGTTCCAAGTCGCGTCAGGCTCTGAAACTGTTGGAAGACCATGGCGTCTCTCCCCGGGTTGTGCGTTATTTGGATGCGCCACCGGACGCTCAGGAATTGGGACGGGTATTGACCGCGTTGGGTTTGGAGCCGCGTCAATTGATGCGCACCAACGAGGTGATTTACAAGGACCTGGGTCTGGCGGAAGCCACGCTGGACCGGTCGCAACTGATTGCCGCCATGGTGGCCAATCCGCGTTTGATCGAACGTCCGGTGGTGCTGGTGGGAAATCGCGCTGTGGTGGGCAGGCCGCCGGAGAAGGTGGTGGATCTGTTGGAATCATGAGGGGAAGCGTCACGTTTGAGCAGGAGTGTGCATGGATATCTATGTGGATGCGGACGCCTGCCCGGTGAAGGGTGAGGTGATGCGGGTGGCCGAACGCCATGGGTTGATGGTCCACATGGTCAGCAACCAATGGATGCGCCTGCCGTCGAGTCCAATGTTGCGGGTTGAGGTGGTTTCGGGGGGCTTGGACAAGGCGGATGACTGGATTGCCGAACGGATTGGCCAGGGGGATGTGGCCATCACGGCAGATATTCCCCTGGCTGCCCGCTGTCTGGCCAAAGGGGCGCGGGTGCTTGGACCCACGGGCAAACCTTTTGATGACGACGGTATCGGCATGGCTTTGGCCATGCGTGATCTCAACGCTCAATTGCGGGATGCGGGAGAAATCCGGGGAGGCGGGCCACCCTTCGGCCCCAAGGACCGGTCACGGTTTTTGCAGGCTTTGGAAGAGGCGATTCAGGCCATCAAGCGCATGACGCGGTGAAAAAGGGGGGGTATCTTCGGCCTGGATGCATAAAAAAAGCCCACGCATGATATCGTGGGCTTTTTCATCTTCCTGGTACGAAATTTTTGATGATTTTGATGATATTTTAAAAAATGGCGTCCCGTACGGGAATCGAACCCGTGTTGCCGGCGTGAAAGGCCGATGTCCTAGGCCACTAGACGAACAGGACTTGGTGTTACTTGGTGTTGCCAATACTTTGTGTTGCAAACTCTTGGGGCTAGTCGAGTGGGAGACGGTGTTTTGTCGATTTCCCTGGGGCCGTGTGTTGCCTTGTTCCTCGATTGCTTCAATCCGGATCTTATAACCGAATTGCCGTATCCATTGCAACCCTTTTTTGTGACCGGATTGCATTTTTTTCAGCAGGGCTTTTCTTGACCGGCATCGGGGAGAAAAAGGAACGATTCTTTCGGGGCGGAGCGAATTACACTTGACTTCGTGTCCCACTGGTTTAAAATCCATCCGCTATGGTGTCTTCCCCTCTTGATGAAAACGTCCTTGGCGCTTTGGCTCCGGGACTGGTCAGCATGGCGGATGTAGCTCAGTTGGTAGAGCCCCGGATTGTGATTCCGGTTGTCGTGGGTTCGAGTCCCATCGTTCGCCCCAAATTCCTTGAAGCACGCCAAGCACCCCAGGTTCAAATTGGTCGGTTCGTCAATTCCCTTTTGTGTGTCCCCATTGCTGTTTTTGAGGCTCACCTGCGAAAGTGGGGGATTGGCCGGATACGGCAAAGAACCACACTCGTTGTTGCTCGGATCGGGTTGACGTCACCACGCAAAATGATCCTCCGGTCCATTGGTGACATACCGATTGGTGAAATGCCCGATTGGTGAAATGCCCGATTGGTGAAATGGTAGACACGCGGGATTTAGGTTCCCGTGCCTCGCGGCGTGAGGGTTCGAGTCCCTTGTCGGGCACCATGGCCACCATGGCCATCGTCGATCACCAGCCCCATTGGTGTCTGAGGTCCGGATTGCATCCAGGTTGTCATCAACGGGATTGGAAGGGGGAACCCCGATGGATTACAAGCTGGTTTTTCGATCCCGCGTCGATCCGGAAGCCGATCACCTCCCAATCAGGCCCATGATTTCCGGACAGGAGCCATTCCCGGCTTCCAAGGATGTTCGGGTTTCCGACCGCCTCCGTCAGACCGCCCTCACCGATTGGATGGGAGCGTGATGAAAGAGAAGCTCGTTTCGGCGCTGTTGCCACTTCTCTGGACCGTCCTGCTTGCCGCATCCTTGTTCTGGAATCTGTGGAATGCCGGGCGTGACTCGGAGTCCATTGTCATGGCGTTTGCCCGCGCCTTCAGTGACGCACTCATCAGCACCCATCTGTGGAATGCCAATCTGGGTGGGGTATACGTCAAGGTCACCGACGACATCCAATCCAATCCATACCTGAATCCCGTCATGCGGGATCTGACCACCCGTGACGGGGTGCGGCTGACCCTGATTCATCCCTCCCAGATGTTGCGACAGATCGCCGAAGTTTCCCAGTATGATCAGAAGGTGCGTTATCATCTCATCGCCCTGCGTCCCATCCGGTCCGCCAACACTCCGGATGGCTGGGAAACGGGGGTGTTGCGCGCCTTCCGGAATCCGGATGATGAACGTCTCGAACTGGTGGCGTCCACCCTGCATTTTCGTTACATGCGGCCACTGCTGGCGCAAGAAGCCTGCCTGAAATGTCATGCGGGTCAGGTGGCCCGGGTGGGTGAGATTCTGGGTGGGGTCTCCTTGACCATTCCGGGCGGGGTGCATCTGAACGCGTTGCGGTCGTCACGGCTGGCGTGGGGGGTATCTCATGGGGTGGTCTGGCTGCTCGGACTGGGGGGGATGTACGCCTTTCGCAGGTTTCGTGATCGACAGAGGCAATTGCTCGATTACAGTCGCGAGGCCTTGTTGCAGGAAAAAGCCTCCGCGGAAAACGCTACACGGGAAAAAAGTGAACTCCTCGGACAACTGCTGCAAAAATCATCCAAGCTGTCCAAACAGAACAAAGAGCTGGAACTGCTCGGACAGATCCGTTCCGTCACCAATCGCCTGTTGATCGATGCCCTGGAGCCTCTTTCCCTGATGGAACATCTGGAAGAGGCCATGTTTCTGATCACCGCGACCCCCTGGTTCGGCATTCAGCCACGGGGATCGATTTTCTTGTGGGACGAGGCTTCCGGAGAACTGGTGCTGGCGGTGCATCATCAGCTTTCCGAGCCGTTGTTGACCTTATGCGCCCGGGTGCCTCTTGGTCATTGTCTGTGCGGTCGGGCGGCTCAGACCCGTCAGGTGGTGTTCACCAGTCATCTGGGGGATCGTCATGAAATCCGCTTCGAGGGGATGGAGGAGCATGGTCATTACTGTTTGCCCATTCTGACCGGGGATCGTCTGCTGGGGGTGCTGAATCTCTATGTGGATCACAACCATACCCCGACCACCGAGGAGGCCAATTTTTTGCGTTCCGTGACCAGCACCCTGGCCGGAATCATCGTGCGGGCCGAACAGGATGAACAACTGGCCGAAGCCAAGCGTCGCGCCGAGGAGGGCACGCGTGCCAAGAGCGCCTTTCTGGCCAACATGAGCCATGAAATCCGTACCCCCATCAACGCCATTCTCGGTCTTGGCCATCTGCTGGAACAGACCATTCTCTCCGGACAGCAGTTGGACTATCTGCGCAAGATCCGTTTCTCTTCCCAGTCCTTGTTGAACATCATCAACGATATTCTGGACTTTTCCAAAATCGAGGCGGGCAAGCTTTCCTTGGAGTCGGTGCCGTTTCATCTGGAGGAGATTTTGGGCCATGTCATCGGACTGGTGGAACACAAAGCCCGGGAAAAAGGATTGGTCATTCTGCTCGACATTCCGCAGGATCTGCCTTGCACCTTGCGGGGCGATCCGTTGCGACTTGGGCAGGTGTTGACCAACCTGATCGGCAATGCGGTCAAGTTCACCGAGTCCGGGGAGATTGCGGTCAGTGTCCAGCCTTATTATTATTCTGAGAGTTTTGTGGTGCACTGTTTTTCGGTGCAGGATACCGGCATCGGCCTGACCCCGGAACAGCAGGCCGGACTGTTTCAGGCGTTCAGTCAGGCGGATCTTTCCACCACGCGTCGTTTTGGCGGCACCGGATTGGGTTTGGCCATCAGTCGGCAGTTGGTCCGCATGATGGGCGGGCGGATCTGGGTGGAGAGTGAACCGGGTCGGGGCAGTCTGTTTGCTTTCACGGCGGCCTTTTGGCGTCAGGATCAGCAGACGGTCTTGCAGGATGCCGATGCCCGCCATCATTCGTTGACGCGGGATCCGGCCAGTGATGAGCGGGCTTTGGCGGCCTTGCGGGGTGCGTCTGTGTTGGTGGTCGAGGACAACGACATCAACCAGCAGGTGGCCAAGGAGATTCTGCAACAATGGGGACTGGTGGTGACGGTGGTGGGGGATGGTCGGGCCGCCATTCAGGCGGTGGAACAGGCCCATCCCCCCTTTGCCGCGGTGTTCATGGATGTGCAGATGCCGGTGATGGATGGTTATCACGCCACCCGCGCCATTCGCGGACTGGCGGTGGGCGGGGATCTGCCGGTGATCGCCATGACGGCCAATGCCATGTCCGGGGATCGGGAGCGGAGTCTGGCCGAAGGGATGAACGATCATCTGGTCAAACCCATCGATGTGGATCTTCTCAAGGCGAGTGTGTTGCATTGGGTCAAGCCGGTCCCTGGTGGTGGAGTTGAGGGGGAGGTGAAAGCGGCTGTCGTCGTGTCGGCTGAGGCGCTCCCGGCGTGTGTCCTGCCCGAGGTGTTGCCGGGGATCGATCTGGAGGACGGTTTGCGGCGGGTGGCGGGCAATCGGGGATTGTTCGCCCGCTTGATCCTGGAATTCTGTCGCAAGTACCGGCGTTCCGGCGAGACCTTGCGCAAGGCTTTGGATGCTGGCGAGGTGGGTGAGGCCCGTCGTTTGCTGCATGCCCTGGGGGGGATGGCGGGCAATCTTTCGGCCCGTGATCTCCATGGCACCATCAACGCTTTGAGAAACGCCATCAAACAGGAACACAGGGGAGAGATTCCGGTTTTGCTGGATCAGTTTGATCAGCACTTGCGGATCGTGGTGGAATCGGCTTTCCTTTTGGAGGGGTTGAACCGGTCGGAACCGTCGACGACCCCCGATGTCGGGACCGAGAATTTCGCCTGGGATGTCTCCGTGGTGGCGCCATTGCTGGAGCAGACCATGTATCTTTTGGGGTCCAACAATTTGGCTGCGAAACGGATGATGCCTGCCATTCGTGAGGCGTTGCCTGGGCCGCGTTTCCAAGAGGAGATCCGCGCCATGGAAGAAAACGTGAATCAACTCGATTTTGCCGCCGCGCGTCCTCCTTTGGAGGCCATTGCCCGCGCGCTTGCTTTGATCCTGACCACGGGTGAGACTCCATGAAAAAAAACCGGGAAAAACCGGTCATCCTGGTAGTGGATGACGAATCGATCAATATCGAGGTGTTGGATGAGATTCTGCGGCGCGATTATGTCGTGTTGTTTTCCACCCATGGCAAGATGGCCCTGGAGATGGCCGTTGTCCAGGATCCGGATCTGGTTCTGCTGGATATCATGATGCCGGGGATGGATGGTCATGAGGTGTGTCGCCGACTGAAGGCCGA
The DNA here is from genome assembly GCA_015231755.1 of Magnetococcales bacterium. Lineage (NCBI taxonomy): Bacteria > Pseudomonadati > Pseudomonadota > Magnetococcia > Magnetococcales > Magnetococcales bacterium. The sequence goes on from JADGAZ010000009.1 coordinate 31,500, forward strand.
TAGCCGCACCCGGGCGATTCCGGTGGTGTTCGTGACCGCCATGAGTGGCAAGGAGGATGTGGTCGAGGGATTGCGGCTCGGGGCCTATTATTATTTGACCAAGCCGGTGGACCCTCCGGCCATTCAGGCGGTGATTGCCGCCGCATTGCACGAATACGCCACCCATTGCGCCTTGCAGGAAGAGGTCAACAAGACCGCCAGCATTTTTGGGCTGTTGGAGAGCGGTCGATTCCGGTTTCGCACCATCGAGGAGGCCCGTTCACTGGCGGTGCTGCTGGCCAAGGCCTGTCCCGAGCCGGAAAAACGGGTGCTGGGTTTGACGGAGTTGATGGTCAACGCGGTGGAGCATGGCAATCTGTCCATCAGTTATCAAGAAAAGAGCGCCTTGCACAAGTCGGGCAGTTGGGCCGATGAGATCGAACGGCGTCTGAACCGGCCGGAATATGCCAAGAGAAGCGCGACCGTCGAGTTTGTGCGGGATGGGGGGGAGATCCGGTTTTTGATTTGTGATCAGGGGGAGGGGTTTGACTGGCGCGCCTTCATGAAGATCGATCCGGACCGGGTTTTCGATTCCCACGGTCGGGGCATCGCCATGGCCAACATGCTCAGTTTCGACGCGGTGCGTTATCTGGGCAAGGGCAACGAGGTGATGGCGGTGTTGAGTATCGTCCAGTCCGGGGAGGCGCGGTGGTGATGGCCTGAGAGGGCTGGCGGCAAAGCGCGTTTTTTCCCCCGTCCGGGGCGTGTGGGAGCGTGCGACGGGGGCAGGATCGGGGCGTTTATCCGTTGCGGGATCCGGTGACGCCGCAAAAGATCAGTCTGGGCATGATGGTGTCGCCAACCCGGTCAATGCGGATGCGGGCCATGGCGGCATAGGGCACGGAGATGCGGGAGAGGTGTTCCAAAGGCGTGAACAGCACCAGTCCCAGCAGAACCCGGATCACCCCGCCATGGGCCACCACCAGAATCCGTTCCCCGTTGCCTTGGGGATGGGTGAGGGTATCGTTCCACAAGGCCCGCAGCCGGATCTGCACATCCCGCAGATGGTCACCTCCCGGCGGAGGGTTGTCGAGGGGATTTTTCCAGAAACGGGTGAGACGGTCCGCGTCCGTGGCCAGGATTTCGGCGGAGGTTTTGCCTTCCCAGGCTCCGAAGCTCATCTCCCGCAAGGAGGGATTGATTTCCGGCTGGAGGTGGAGCCGTTCCCCCAGGGCATGGGCGAATTCGGCGCAGCGGCGCAGGGGCGAGGAGTAGATCCGGTCCCAGGGGCCGTGAATGCGGGTGGTGTTCCACATGGCGTCCCATCCTTCCGGGGCCAGGGGGTCGTCCAGGGAACCTCGATACTTCACCCCGCCTACGGGAGCGCCGTGACGCAGCAGATCGATGACCAGTCCGGTGTCGCCGGAGCGATTTTTGTAGTCGGGTGGGATCATGGCGTGGGTGGTGCGGTCTCGTTGAGCAGAGCGCAGGCGGCGCGCAGCAGTGGCAGTGCGGCCAGGGCGCCGGTGCCCTCTCCCAGACGCATATCCAGGTTGAGGAGCGGGCGGGTTTCCAGGCTGCGGAAAACGGCGTATTGACCGGGTTCGGCGGCCCGGTGTCCGAAGAAGAGCCATTGTTTGAGGGGGGGATGCAGAGTCACGGCCACCAGAGCGGCCACCGAGGCGCAGAAACCATCCACGATGGCGGTGATGCCCAGTCGGCCACAGGTGACGTAGGCCCCGCACAAGGCCACGGTCTCGAATCCTCCCAGACGGCGCAGCACATCCAGAGGCGTGGAAAAGAAGCGTTGATGATGATCCACGGCGCTTTGGATCGCCTGGGCCTTGATCACCAGGGTTTCAGCCGGGATACCGGCACCGGGACCGGCCACGGTTTCCGGGGGAATGCCCAACAGGGCGCAGGCCACGGCTCCCGCCGAGGTGGTTTTGCCTGCGCCGATCTCTCCGCCGATGAAGATCCGGCAGCCGTTGTGCGCGGCGCGTTCCACGGCCTCCCGACCGGCGGCCAAGGCGGCGGCGAGTTGCGGTTCGCTCATGGCCGGGGTGGTGCGAAAGTCGGTGGTGCCGTTGCCGACCCGTTGGCGGATCAGGCCCGGCAGGGCGCCCGGATCGTGAAACAGTCCCACATCCACCACTTCGTGGTGAATCCCGAAGGTACGGGCCATCACGGCGCTGGCGCTGGTGCCGTTCAGGCAACTGTGCAGCAGGGTCGGGGTCACCTCGACCGACATGCCCGACACGCCCGCGTTGGCCACGCCGTGATCGGCGGCGAATACGGTGATCTGGCACGGGTCGGCGGACGGATCAGGCCGATGCTGCATGGCGGCCAAGCGTTCCGCGATCTCTTCCAGGGCGCCCAACGCCCCTGGCGGGCCGGGAAGTCGGGCAAAATGGTTGCGTGCCGCCTGCGCCATGGATGCGGAGATTGGTTTGATCGGTTGGTGCAGCCAAGTGGAAGTCACGTTAAAGAAAACTCCAGCGGTCGAAATCATCCAGGGTTTGAATCTTACCCGAATATGGTACCTTCAATCTGGGAAAAAGGCCAGAGGAGGTGGAACGGACGAAATTTTTTCGCGGTGCGTTCGGTCGGTTGCCATGGAAGGCGGCAACCGGGTAAACTAGGGATTCAGTCATTATCGTAAACCGCGCGAAGGGAGTTGCCATGCGGGAGATTGTCATTGGACTCGTGGCCCGCAGTCTGGAACGGCTGGCCGGAGAAGGGGTTTTGTCCAGAGAGTTGGCGGCTGCGTTTCTGGATCGGGGAGCGGAATTCAAGGTGGAGCGCCCCCGGGAGAAGTCCCATGGGGATTTTTCCACCAACGCTGCGTTGGTTCTGTCCCGCATGGCGGGAATGAAGCCCAGGGAGTTGGCCCAGCGGCTGCTTGCTGCCATGCCCACGGATCAGACCGCCGGGGTGCGTTGCGAGATCGCCGGACCGGGTTTCATCAATTTTCATTTCTCCCCGGAGCGGTTGCGTGGACTGATTCCGGAAATCGCCAGCCGTGGTCCCTCCTATGGCCGTTCCCGCAGCGGGGCCGGACAGCGGGTGTTGGTGGAGTTCGTTTCGGCCAACCCCACGGGGCCGATGCATGTGGGGCATGGCCGGGGCGCGGTGACCGGGGATGCCATCGCCCGTCTGTTGTCCGCCATCGGCTGCGAAGTGGAGCGGGAGTATTACATCAACGACGCCGGCGCCCAGATCGACGTGTTGGGCCGGTCGGTGCTGTATCGCTATCGGGAGTGTCTGGGCCGGGAGGTGGTGGCCCCTCCGGATTATTATCCCGGGGAATATGTGATCGAAATCGCCCGCGCCCTGATCGATCGGGATGGGGAGCGGTGGCTGGAGCGTTGCGACTATCTGGCCCGTGACCATGCGGCGGATAAAAGCGGCCTGGAAAGACCCCCCGTGGAGGTGGTGGATTTTGCCATCTCCTGGGTCATGCGGGAGATCCGCGCCGATCTGGAATCCATGCGGATCCACTTCGACCACTGGTTTTCCGAACGCACCCTGCACGCGGAAGGGGGCATCGATCGGGCACTGGCCCATCTGTCGGCCCATGACTGGATCCACGAAGGGGTGCTGGAACCCCCCAAGGGACGGGAGGTGGCCGCGTCTGAGGAGTCGGACAGCCGGGTGCAGTTGCTGTTTCGCTCCTCCCGACTGGGGGATGACTCGGATCGCCCCTTGTTGAAGGCGGATGGCACCCCCACCTATTTCGCCGCCGACATCGCCTATCATTTCCACAAGGCCCAGCGGGGCTATACCCGATTGGTGGATGTGTGGGGCGCGGATCATGGCGGTTATGTCAAGCGGGTCCAGGCCGCCTTGGAGGCCATGACCGGCCAGAAGGATCTGCTGGACGTGGTGTTGACCCAGATGGTCAATCTGACCCAGGGAGGCAAGCAGGTGCGCATGTCCAAGCGGGCCGGAACCTTCGTGACCCTGCGGGAGGTGCTGGACGAAACCGGAGCCGATGCGGTGCGTTTCTGGTTTTTGACCCGCTCGTCGGGTGCCGGACTGGATTTCGATTTGGATCTGGCCAAGTCCAGGAGCAACGACAATCCGGTTTTTTATGTGCAGTATGCCCACGCTCGGGTCTACTCTTTGCATGCGAAGCTCAAGGAGAGAGCGTTGCCGGAGGTGGAGGGGGATTTATCCCGTTTGACCGCCGCCGAAGAGATGGATTTGATTCGTCTGCTCGGGTTGTTCCCCGAAACCGTGGAAGGCGCGGCCTTGAGTCGCGAGCCGCATCGCGTGACCTATTATCTGTCGGAACTGGCGGCGGCGTTTCATGGCTATTATAATAATTATCGCATTCTGGATGAGGATCCGGATTTGCGTGGTGCCCGATTGGCGCTTGTCCGTGCGGCTGGACAGGTGATTGCCAACGGGTTGGATTTGTTGGGTGTTTCCGCTCCGGAATCAATGTGAATCCCCGTTATCCCACTTCCAGGCAGTTCCGGCGTCACCGGAGCCGAAAATTGGGTCGTCCCTTGCTGCTGTTGGGCTTGATGGCGGGCGTGGCTTTGTATTGGATTTTTTCCTCTTCCCCGGCGCCCCGGAAACCGGAGGTGGCTGCGGTTTCGGAGAGCAGAAACCTGGAAGAGGAGATCGCCGCCCATCTCAAGACCACGCAACCGGCTGCGGTGACCCCGCCTCCCGCGGCAGAACACGGACGCCACGACAACAAGGAAAAGGACAAGGAAAAAGAAAAAGCGGGAGCCTCAGGGGATGGTCGCAGAATTGCCATGATCGATCCCCCCTCCCTGACCGATCCCACGGGCCGGCTGGAGGCCCCGGAAACCCCGGTGCCCTCCGAAGGATCGGCTGCGGCCAACCATGCCCCGAAGCCGTTCACGCCAATACCGGTCCAGGCCAGGAAACCCTTCGAGAGTCCCAAGTCGTCGGACGCCGCCAAATCCACCGAATCGTCCAAGAGCGCAGACGCGGCCAAATCCGTCTCTCCGGGGGGCAAATCCGGCGACAAGAACAAAGCGGAACCGGAATCCACCGCAGAGAAAAATCCGTCGGGAGAGCATGAAGCGAAAAAAAGCAGCGAACCCGAAGATCCCCCCATGCCTTCCGCGCCCAAGGAGTTGGCTCCCAAGGCGCGTCCGCCGGATGTGCCGATCACTTTTTATGAAGAGTTGCCCAAACGCAAGGTGATCGTGCCCCTGGAAGAACCGGTGGAAAACGCCAGCAGCGCCAAATCCACCACCAACGTTGCCGCCGATGCGCCGCCCCCCCGTTCTCCCGCCACGCCGGAGAAAAATGGCGCCCGCACGGGTCCTTATGTGGTGCAATTGGCGGTGTTCAACGACGCCCAGCGCGCCGCCACCATGGCCGGAGACCTCCAGAAAAAAGGCGTGCCCGCCCGGGTGGTCAAAAGCAAGGATGGCACTTTGTATCGGATCCGTTTGGGTCCGTTCCCGACCCATGCCGAGGCCACCCGTTCCGTGACCCAATGGAAACTGGGTGGACAATCCACGTTGATTTTTCAAGATAACGAGGGATAAGTCATCCTGTTGCCTCCCTCAGCATGGGAGTGTAGCCGGTTTCAGTTGGGAAATCAGCCCTGGAGGCGGGATGTCGAGAAATTGAATCGCAATGCCCTCTGGAGTCAGGCGTGCCACCTTGCAGGGCATGATGGAGCGCATGATCAGGGGCATCAGGTGAAACAGCCCGATCTCCTCCAGGTCGATTTCGATCGCTGGATAGCCAATCTCAAAATAGACCCCGCTTTCACTGACATCGACCGTGTTGCCGATGTAGGCCCGACGGTTCGGCAATTCCAGCAAAACCCTCGCCAGGACCTTGATGCGTTCCGCCCGATTGAAAGCCATTCCTTGGTTTCCGAGTAAAGAATTGACAATTGTTCATTTATCTCCTGTATGCGCAGTATAGGTGAGTGTCTTTTGAAAATCCATCGTAAATTTTGCTGGTTTGCAATTTTTTCCGATTATCGAGATATCGGGATGGGCGTGCTTGTGAACCAACTGGTTTCAAATAGGCCGGGAATCGGCGTTCCGGCGGTTTCACCAGGGCTGTTGAGGCATCGGGCAGACAAGTGGCAAGTGGCTGTACTCAGCTCGGCTCGTCACGGATGCCCGAGGGGTGGCCGTTGTCCATGGCCAACACCGCAAGCTGTTCGATTTCGTCGTCGGCCAGCACCCGGGCCAACTCCCGATAGGCGTTGAGACCCCGCACGCTGCGCACGCAACTGAACAACGGTCTGGCCTGGATGCGCATGCGGCTGTCTTGCCGCGTGGTCTGAAGAATGCCCCGCAGACGGCTCAAATGTTCGGCGGTGAACCAGGAGCGCCACAAATGGGTCAGGCGGTCCCAGGCCGCCACCCCGTCTTCCCGACTGGCATGGTCCGCTTCGTCCAGGGTCCAGGCATCCGGATCCAGCACCGAACGCAGAATGATCAGATTCAACGAATAGATCGCCAAATGGCCCAACAGTGGCAACGGGTTGAACCAGGGGGTGCGTTCGCCGGTCATCAGGGCCGGAGGCAGATTGCCTTGCAAAATCCAATGGAGCTGACCGTGGACCATTTCGTTCAGGATGATCAGGAAGTTTTCCCGATCCAGGATGGTGCCCCGTTCCCCTTTTTCCGGCATGAAGCAGCACTTCACCCGTTCTCGCAGCATGGCCAGAATGCCGGGACGGTCGAACAGCGGGGTATGGCTCAGGGTGGCCAACCATAAATCCGGCGTGGTGGCCGGATTGCGGAAACGCTCCTCGGAGAGCTTGCGCAAGGTGCGATTGCGTCCCCGTCGTTCCCGGCAGATGCGGGAGGCTTCGTCCCAGGTGGTGCGCAGAATGAAATCCGCGCTCATGAATTCCCCGAAGGCCGCGTGCCAGAAAGAATAGGTGCGCAAGACCTCCTTTTCCCGTCCGACTCCGCCGGAACGGGCGCGCCCCTCCCGTGACGACTCCACATGCACAAAAAACAGCCGGTCCAGAATGTGCCCGTTCTGCCCGCCTGGTCCGCTTTCTTTGGGGGGGGAGAGGGGATCGCCGCCGTCGTTGGGCGGGGCGAGCAGCAGTGCCGCGTCCCGTTCCAGGTCGTCGGAGCGGATGGACAGGGCGTGACGATGAAACATTCCCAACGCCGCCGCTCCCAGGCGCAGCAACTCTTGATTGATGAGTTCGTTCTGGGAGCCGGGGGGCAGACTGCGGGTCACGAACCGTTGGGTGATCTGCTGATAAAGCGCCGCCCGGCTCAAGGGACCGCAGGCCCGCAGCGGATTGCCATCCGCGTCGAATACCGCCAGCAGGGTCAGCAGAAAGGGGGTTTCGGCCAGTTGCAGCACCGCCGGGTTTTCCGGGGGTGTCAGGGGCTGAACGCCGGTGGCGCGGAAATACCCCCGATTGGAGCGGTTCCACAAGCGCATCCAGTGGCTGCGGTGGGCCTCGTCGAAGGGTTCCAGGCGCAAGACCACCGCGCCGGCGGGAATGTCCGCCCGATCGATCACCTCGGTGCGACTGGTGAGAATCAGACGTACCGGACGCCCCAACGAGGCTTCCAATTCCTGAAAGCGTCTGGCTTTTTCCGGATAGTCCCGGAACACCTTCTCGTTGGCCCCCAGCAGATCGTTCATGCCGTCCAGCAGGATCACCGGATTCTGATCCCGCACCGAACGGCTCAGACTGCCCCATTCGATCTTGCGTCCGGTTTCCAGACGCAATTGTTCTTCGATCTGGGCCTGGATGGTGGCTTTGGCGTCCACGCTGCCCAGCACCACGCGCACCGGATGAAAGGCCGACGCGCACAAATGAGCGGCCAGAATCCGGGTCAGGAGGGTTTTGCCGGAACCGGTGGGCCCGAGGATCACCAGAGGCGTGGCCAGAGAGGAGTCCGACAGCAGCCAGGGCAGCAGAAAGCGTCCCAGATCCTCGCGTTTTGGAAATCGCGCCCAGAACAGGTCATCCCCGTAATGCCGTTCCCCGGTTTCGTGACGCACGGCCCGAAAGGATGGGGGAATGAAGGATTGCACCATGCGGGGTGGGGTCATGGCGTGGCCCCGCAGGACCGGCGCCTGGTTGACCGGAAACAGAGGCGCTTCCAGTTGCTGGGTATAGCGTCGGGTCAGCTCCTTCCAGGTGGGATCCGGATCCTTGGCCGGGCTGGCGGCCTGGATCGAGCGGATCGCTTTGCGCAATCGGGAGAATCCCACATCCATGACGGGGTGCCGTCCCGCAGGCGTGGTCTGGGTGTCGTCCAGGGGACGGGAGAGGAGCAGTCGGGCCTTGGGAGGCAGTTTGGACCATTCATCGTCGATGAAGGGTGCGATATCGTAGTGGGGTAAGCCGTGATCCATGAAACGTATTGACTCCGGTCGGAATCGGGATGGGGGATCCATCCCGAGGCACGCTTGGGGTTTGGGTGTGTGCGGAACAGGGGAGTATAACGCAAAAATTGACAGACCAGAATGGTTTGATATCGGAGCGGGTCGGATCGTCAAAAAAAATCGCCCCCGGATGGGGAAACCACCGGGGGCGATGGGGTGCCGAAGGTCGGCGCAAGAAGGGTCAGGCGAAACGGCGCAGGGGTTCAGCCGGGATTACCTGCTGATGCAAAGCCGCTTCCTGCCAGCTTCCGCCCCAGGCCAGGACGAAGAGCTGGGAGTAGTAGAGGATCGGAATGTTGAAATGGGTGCCCAGGGTTTTGTTGATCATGCCCTGATAGACTTCCAGGTTCAATTGGCAGACCGGGCAGGGGGTGATGATCACCTCGGCGCCGTTGTCCACCGCGGATTGCAGGATCTGCTTGGTCAGGACGCAGGCTTTTTCCGTTTCCGAGAACATCAGTGCGCCGCCGCAACAGGCCACCTTCATGGGGAAGGGGACCGCCGTGGCACCGGTGGCTTCGATCATCTTGTCCAGATAGAGGGGATTTTCGTAGCTGTCGCCGCACACGCCGAAGGGGCGGTTGGTCTGACAGCCCACATATCCCGCCGCCTTGAGGCCGGTGAGGGGCTTGGTGACCTTGGATTTCAGGGTCTCCCAGCCGATGTCCTCGATGAGCACTTCCACCATGTGACGGGTCTTGATGTGTCCATCGTAGGAGAGTCCGGCTTCGGCCAGGGCGGTGTTGATGTCCTGTTTGATGCGGGGTTCTTCTTCGATGCGCTCGTTGGTCTCCCGCATGGAGAGCCAGCAGGCGGCGCAGGTGGCCACCAGATCCGTGTTGCCTTTTTGTTTCTGGGCCAGGGCGAAGTTGCGCGCCGACATGGCCATGCGGGGAAGCTGTCCACCGCCGGCGTAGCCGATGGAGGCGCTACAGCAGTTCCAGTCGTCGATTTCGTTGAGCTGGATGCCCAGGATGCGACACATGGATTGAATCGAGTTCTCCATGTTGGCGGCTGAGGCGTTGTGTTCGGAACTGCATCCAGGAAAGAAAGTGTACTCCTTCATGCCTTGTTCTCCAGTTTTGCCTCAAGTTCGGCGGCTTTTGCCAACATTTTCGTAAAGCCGTCATATCCTTTGATCTTGCCCCGGAAGGGGATGGGATTGAGACGGCGGGTCTTGAGCATGCCCAGGGCGGAGTCGCGCATTTCCAGACCGCGTTGAATCCCGGCGCCGATGCCATCCTGGAAATAAAGCCGCATGGTGAGCATGGCTTCGCCGACACGTCCCGTGGCGGTGATGTTCTTCCAGAACACCTCCACGGCGAAGCGACGGGTGGGCTGCATGGGATCGACCGCTTTTTCGGTTTCGGCGTAGCGGGCCAATCCGTGGATGATGTGGGTGATGGGCAGTTCGCGGGGGCAGCGGACAATGCAGTTGTAGCACGAGGTGCACATCCACATGTCGGAGCTTTTCAGCACCTCGTCGCGTTTGCCGGCGCGCACCATCTGGAACAGTTGCCGGGGCGAGTGCTGCCAATGGGCGCGCAGGGGGCAGGAGCCCGCGCATACGCCGCACTGCATGCACATCTTGATCCAGTGGCCCATTTCGGACTTGTTGTAGACGTCTTTGGCGAAAGACAGGTCGTAAGCCATGTGTATTGTCTCCCCTCCGACCCTGCAAGCGTGGCGGTTGGACCGGACGCTTGGCAGGGTCGGTGTGTTGAAAGCGCGTTAGAAACCCTTGTAGGGGTTGGGGTTCAGGTTGCTGATCTGCTCCACGAAATCACCGATCACCCCCGGAAGGGTTTCGGCGTCCATGATGTTCACTTCGACCATTTTCACCCGATTGGATTCCAGTTTCAGGCGTTGCAGGGTCTCGGAGACCTTGCTCAGACGGTTTTCCGCCAGGGCCGAACCGCGCACATTGTGGCACTGGTAGTTGTCGCCGTGACGACATCCCATGAGCAGCACGCCGTCGAAACCCTTGGACATGGCGTCCGCGATCCACACCAAGCTCAACGATCCCATGCAGCGCAGGGGGATGATCCGGATGTAAGGGCTGATGGGGCTGCGCAGACGACCCATCATGTCCAGGGCCGGAACCGCGTCGTTGGTGCAGGCGAAGACCAGAATGCGGGGTTTTTCCTCGTCTTCTTCCGGGATCTCGATTTCCTTGATCATGGTGCTGATCATATCCACCGAGTAGTTGGCGAAGGAGATGATCTTCTGCGGGCAGGCACCCATGCAGGTGCTGCACCGCCGGCACCGGGCCGGATTGAACAAAGGATTGCCCTTGTCGTCTTCGTTGATGGCGCCGAAGGGACACTCCTCGGTGCAGCGTTTGCACTGGGTGCAGCCTTCCGCCCGATAGGAGGGGAAGGAGAGGTCACCGGAGCGGGGATGGACCGCCACACCTTGGGCCACGGCTTCCACGGCCTGGATGGCTTTCAGGGCCGCGCCGGAGGCGTCGGTCATGGTGGCGGCGATGCCCATGGGGCGTCGGGCCGGACCAGCCACATAGATGCCGGTACGCCGGGTCTCGTAGGGAAAACAGATGAAATGGGAATCCGGGAAGCCATTGGCCCCCAGACGGGGCAGGCTAGGTCCCTGGCGATACTGGAGATTGAGGATCGAACCCGGGAGTTCATCCCGTCCCGTGCCCACGGGGGAGGGGGAGTTGGGATCCAGGGTATCCACGGTGGAGACCATGCCTGTGGCCAGCACCAGCAGATCCACATCCAGGGATTCGTTGGCGCGGATCAGGTGATCTTTCACCTTGACCACCACACCGCCCTTGGGATTGCCGGCCACTTCGGTGACATCACCCTTGATGAAGACGCCGCCTTCTTCCTGGACCTTGCGATAGAAATCCTCCATCTGGCCCGGGGTGCGGATTTCCTGATAGACCAGATAGGTGGAGGCGTCCGCCCCGTACTGATCGATCACATACATCGCCTGTTTCATCGAGTAGATGCAGCAGGCGCCGGAGCAGTAATCCAGATGTTCCTTGTCCCGTTGTCCGGCGCATAGGGCAAAGGCGACCCGTTTGGCGGGTTGACCGTCGGATTTGCGGACGATCTTGCCTTCTTTGGCCATTTTTTCGAATTCGTCGCTGGTCACCACATCCGGTGAGGCGCCGTAGCCCAGGGAGGAGGGCAGTTTGGTGGGATCGTACAGGTCGAAGCCCGTAGTCACCACAATGCTGCCGACCCGGACCTCTTTGGTGCTGGTGGCGTTCTTGATGATGAGATCGAACTGGCCCGGCTGTCCGGAGGTCTTGGTGACCGTGGCGTTCTTGAAGATCTTGATGCGGTTGTCCGCTTCCACTTCGGAGATGAGGGCACCGATAAAGTTGTCCGCCAGATCCCGATAGGGCGGTTTGTTGTCCGGGGTGACTTTGAACATGGTGTTCATTTTGCCGCCCAAGACATCGCTTTTTTCCACCAGCACGGCCTGATAGCCCGCTTTGGCGATGTCGCGGGCCGCCGTGAGGCCGGCCAGACCGCCACCCACCACCAGCACATCCTTGGAGCCTTCGGAGTGCAGGAACGGATCCGGGACGTTCATCTTCTTGATTTTGATGGAGCCGAGGCGCAGATAGTCTTCCGCCATCATCTGGCGGTCTTCTTCGGCGGTTTCGTCTCCGTCCTTGACATCCTGCACCCAAAGACATTTGTCCCGCAGATCCACCCGATCCATCAGATCGATGTCGAAGCGGAACTCGGCGCTCTTTTCGCGATGGGAACAGGCGGCGATGATGACGGCGTTGACCGTGCCCTCATCCAGATCCTTTTGGATCATGGCCACCCCTTCGGCGCCGCACAGCAGGGCGTGATCCTTGACCACCGGAATTTTTTGTTCCTTGGAGGCGATCGCCTTGAGGGCCTTGAGATCCAGGGCGTCGCCGATGCCGCATCCGGTGCAGATGTAACAACCGATTTTCTTTGGTTCCATGGTTTCTATCCTCTCTTAACCGCGGCGTGGATCGCCTTCATCGCCATGGCCGTGGCGGACTGGACCGAACTGGCCACGTCCGTCGGCGCCGCCGCGCATCCGGCGGCCAGAACACCTCCGGTGACAAAGCCGTATGCGTCGTGGCTGGCCTGATCCGAGGGCACCTGGGCATCGACCGCCGAGTTGGGCTCCATGCCGGTGGCCAGCACCACCAGATCAAACGGCATCGCGTAGCGTTCGCCGGTGAGGGTGTTTTCGCCGATGACCACCGGGTTGCCGTTGGCATCTTCTTCGATGCGGGCGGGCTTGGATTTGATCCAGGAGATGTTGGCGTCTTCCCGGGTTTTTTGCAGGAAGGATTCGTAACGGTCCATGGCCCGCAGGTCGATGTAGAAGACCGTCACCTTGGAGTCCGGATATTGATCCCGCACATAGGCGGCCTGTTTCATGGAGGCCAGGCAGCAGACGCGGGAGCAAAACGGCAGATAGTTATGATCCCGGGATCCGGCGCATTGAATGAAGGCGACATTTTTCGCCTCTTTGCCGTCGGACGGACGGATGATCTTGCCACCCGTGGGACCGTAGACACTCGCCAGACGCTCGAAGCGCATGTTGGTGGTGACATTGGCGTATTGACCGAAACCGTAGGGCAGAATCTTTTCGGCGTCGTAAGGTTTCCAGCCCGTGGCCCAGACCACGGCCGCGACCTGTTCTTCGATCACGGAGGCTTCCATGTCGGGCTGGATGGCCCCGGCGGGACAGATCTTGGCGACCTGTTTGGCCTCATCGGTTTTGGCGTAGGCCGGATCCATGTAGTACCAGCTCGGGAACGCCATGGCATGGTTGTTGCGGATGGCCTTGACTTTGTTCAGACCGAAATTGAACGGATCCGCAACCTCGGTGGTGCATACCGCCGCGCATTCGCCGCAGCCGGTGCAGGCCTCGGTGACGAAACGGGGATTCTTGCGGATGCGAACCGTATAGTTGCCTTCGGATCCCTGGATCTCTTCCACTTCGGAGAGGGTCAGATAGCGAATGCGCGGATTGTTCTTGATGCGCTGGAAATTGATCTCCAGCCCGCAGACCGGGGAGCAGAGTTTCGGGAAATACTTGTTGTGTTGCGCGACTCGGCCACCGAGGTGTGGATCCTTTTCCACTAAAAGCACGTTGTATCCGGTTTCGGCTGCCTCGACGGCGGTCGTAAGCCCGCTGATTCCACCGCCGACGACCAGGATGGTTTGGCCTGCGGCATGAGCATCCGCCATGGTTTACCTCCGATTGATGGTTTATGATGAGTGTTCGGCCATTTTTTTGTGCTTGTGAACCCCAGAACCCCTCAGTTCGCAAGGACCGGTCTGGCTTTTTGGGCCGGGTTGATGCACCATGTTCAGCATTCTCTTATATGCTGATGTTCTTACACCGTGATGCATCTTAAGCGCAAGGGGTCCAAGATTCAACAGCTTTTTTTATGGCACCATTTTTTTGTGATACCGTCTTTTTTGTTTGTACATTGACAAAAGAACCCTCCCAGAATGGCCAAACGTCACCCATGCCAGAAGAATCAAGGATCGCCATGACCCATCCCGATTTTGAACTGTTGCGCCGCGAACCCGTGACCGCCCTGAAACTGACCGTGGAATCCTACCGGCATCGCATCACCGGCGCGCGACATGTCCACCTGATGGCCGACGATCCTCACAACGCCTTTCTGGTGGCTTTTTTGACCGTGCCGCTGGACTCCTCCGGGGTGGCCCACATCCTGGAACATACCGCCTTGTGCGGCAGTCAACGTTATCCGGTGCGGGATCCGTTTTTCATGATGCTGCGGCGTTCCTTGTCCACCTTCATGAACGCCTTCACCTCCAGCGACTGGACCGCCTATCCCTTTGCCACCCAGTCCCGCAAGGATTTCGACAACCTGTTGCGGGTCTATCTGGACGCGGCGTTTTTCCCCAATCTGCACGCGCTTGATTTTGCCCAGGAGGGGTGTCGGGTGGAGTTCGTGGATCCCAACGATCCCAAGACCGATCTGGTGTTCAAGGGGGTGGTCTACAACGAAATGAAGGGGGCGATGAGTTCTCCGGCGCGGGTGTTGTCCCACACCCTGTCCGAACAGCTCTTTCCCACCACGACGTATCATTTCAACAGTGGCGGCGATCCGGAAGAGATACCCTCTTTGACACTGGAAGGGCTGAAAGGGTTCCATGCCCGTCACTATCATCCCTCCAACGCCATCTTTATGACTTATGGGGATATCTCCGCCCATGAACATCAGACCCGCTTCCAGGATCTGGTGTTGTCTCATTTTCAGGAGAATACCGGGGCTTCCTCCATTCCGGACGAGGTGCGCCACACCGCGCCGCTGCGGGTGGAGGGAACTTATGCCCTGGATGGGGCCGATGAGATCCAGGGCAAGACCCATGTGGTGCTGGGTTGGCTGCTGGGACGCAGCATGGAGCTGGAAACGTTGCTCAACGCCCATGTGCTTAACGGGGTGTTGCTGGACAACAGTTCTTCGCCCCTGCTGAAACTGCTGGAAACCTCGGAACTGGGGGCCTCGCCCTCTTCGTTGAGCGGTCTGGACGATTCGGGACGGGAGCTGGTGTTCGCCTGTGGCCTGGAGGGATCGGAACCGGAACACGCCGATGCGGTGGAACGAGAGATTCTCGACTTGTTGGAGCGGGTTTCCCGGGAGGGGGTGGAGCCGGAACGGCTGGAATCGGTGCTGCATCAGTTGGAACTCTCCCGCCGCGAGATCGGTGGGGATGGCATGCCCTATGGGCTGAAACTGTTGTTGAACGCCTTGACCCCGGTGCTGCACGGCGGGGATCCCGTGACCGCTTTGGCTTTGGATGAGGCTTTGGTGGCTTTGCGGGAGCGGGTGAAGGATCCGGATTTCATCAAGGGGTTGGCCCGTCAATGGCTGGTGGACAATCCCCATCGGGTGCGGGTGGTGTTGACCCCGGATCCGATCCTGAATGCCAGGCGCGCCGAGCAGGAGGCGGAGCGGTTGCGGGTGATTCGTGCCGCCATGGACGACGCGACGCGGCAGCAGGTGATGGAACAGGCCCGCGCCCTGATGGCGCGTCAGGAGTTGGAAGACGATCCGGAGATTCTGCCCCGGCTGGAACTGGGGGATATTCCCGACGACATCGCCATTCCGGAAGGCACGGAAGCCCCGTTGGGTCAACTGCCGGTTTTCTGGTTCAAGGCGGCCACCAACCGGTTGGTGTATCAACAATATGTGCTGGATCCTCCCGCGATGCCGGATGAGTTGCTGGAGTTGTTGCCGATTTTTTCCACCTGTCTGCCGGAGGTGGGATGCGGGGGCCGGGACTATCTGGAGACCCAGGCCCATCAATCCGCCATCAGCGGCGGCATCGCGGCCCGGATCGGCATGCGCTCCTCGGTGGACGATCTGGAGCGGTTTCGCGGTGTGTTTTGCATCTCCGGCAAGGCGTTGTCCCGCAATCAGGATGCGTTATCACAATTATTGAAAGATACCATCGACACCGCCCGCTTCGACGAATGGACCCGTTTGCGGGAACTGGTGGCCCAGATGCGCTCCTCGGCAGAGATGCGGGTGACCGAAAACGGACATGTGTTGGCCCTGTCAGCCGCCGGAGCGGGACTGAACGCCGTGGCGGCCTTGAACGATCGCTGGGGCGGGATGTTGGCGGTCAAGCGGTTGAAGGCTTTGGACAAGGCGTTGGATGATCCAGGCGAGTTGGCGGCTTTCGCCGGACGGCTGGAGGCGTTGCGGGAGGTGTTGCGACAGGCGCCGGGCCGCATGTTGATCGTGGGGGAGGAGGAGGATTTTGCCAATTTCGCCGAGGGATTGTCTCGAACCTGGGGTGGAAGGGAAAGAGTGTCGGATCTGGGGGGCGGCATCCATGCGGGACCCTTGGCCGGACCCGAGCGGCACGCCTGGGCCACGGTCACCACGGTCAATTTTTGCGCCCGGGTTCACAAGACCGTGCCTTATGCCCATCCCGACGCTCCGGTTCTGGCGGTATTGGGGCTGTATCTGAAAAACGGTTATCTGCATCGCGCCATTCGCGAGCGGGGAGGGGCGTATGGCGGCGGGGCCGGGTATGATTCGGACAGCGGACTGTTTCGCTTTTATTCCTATCGGGATCCCCGTCTGGAAGAGACCCTGGCGGATTTCGAGCGTTCCATCGAGTGGTTGACAAGCGGCAAGGCCGACGCCCGCGCTCTGGAAGAGGCGATTCTAGGTGTGGCGGGCTTGATCGACCGTCCCGGCTCTCCGGCTGGCGAGTCCAAACGGGCCTTTCACGACGCCCTGTATGGCCGTCTGCCCGAGGTGCGACGCGCTTTCCGCAAGCGGGTGCTGGAGGTGACCGGGGCTGACCTGCGCCGCATGGCCGAGACCTATCTCTCCCCGGTGGGCGCCGGATACGGTGTGGTGACCCAGGCGGAGATGATGGAAAAAGGGCTGGGCGGGGACTGGATCAAGCGGACGTTGTGACCTGCGGGATGGTTCGGCGGTCAGGATCCAGGATGAAATCGATCAGAACAAGGGGGGGAAAGCCAATCTGGCATGGATTTTTTGCGAGGAGATGCTAAAATCGTCCCTGGAATTTGATTTCTGGCCGATGTGACTGCGAGGGAGTCCGAAAAGATGTTGCTCCGTTTTGGCGTGGAGAATCTGTTCTCCTTTCGGGATTATCAGGAGATCTCCCTGGTGGTCCCGAAACGTTCCAATCAGGATGCGGTCCGTGGTGTGTTGTCGGGGCCGGGGATCAAGGATCCTGTGGTGCCTGTCGCCGCGATCTATGGCGCCAATGCCTCCGGGAAAAGCAATCTGTTGGCTTCTTTGCTTTTTTTTGTGAAGGCCATCCGGTGGTCCCACAGTGAACCGGGAATGCCGAATGCTCGGGTGTCTTTTGGGTTGGATGACGTATCAAAACAGGCGCCCTCCCGGATGGAGTGTGATGTCATCGCCAATGGCGTTCGTTACCAGTATGGTTTTCGTATCGATGATCAAAGGGTGTTGGAAGAGTGGTTGTATGAGTTTGCCGTGGGTTCCCGGCACCGTATTCTGTTTCATCGCAACCATGCTGAAACGGAAGAGTTTTATTTTGGTCCATACCTGAAAGGCAACAACCGGGCCATTCAAGAGCAGACCCGGAAGGACAGTCTGTTTCTTTCCACGGCTGGAATAAACAACCATAAGACATTGAATCCCTTGTGGAATTTTTTCTCTGATGATCTGATTGGTAATCTTGGGATCGATGAAAGGTCTCGTATTTCCTCCAGCATGAATGACTTGGAATCAAACTCTGTTTTGCGCGAGCAGGTGGTTTCTTTCCTGCGGGAAGCGGATACAGGGATTTCGGGTATCAAAATGAGTGATATGCCATCAGAATTACAGGAAAAAATAATCAAAAATGTTGATCGTCAATTCTCAAACAACCAGAGTATGCGAGATATTGCAAAAAGACTCGTTCCGGCTATGAAGAATATCTTGTTTCAGCATTCCATCGGCTCCAAGGATTATACGCTGCACCACGGCCTTGAAAGCCGGGGGACGCAGACCATGCTTGGCCTTGGGATCCAGGTGTGCCGGATTCTGGAGCGGGGTGGGGTGCTGGTGGTGGATGAATTGGAATCCGGTCTGCACCCTTTTGTGGCCAAGCGACTGGTGGATCTGTTTCAGGACAGCAACACCAATTCCACAGGGGCGCAACTGCTGTTTGCCACCCACTACACCCATCTGATGACCGATCTGGCCCCGGCCCAGATCTGGTTGTGCGAAAAGAACGGGCAGGGCGCGACGGAAATTTATCCCCTCACCGCTGCCCAACCCCGCAAGGGGGAGAATCTGGAGCATGGCTATTTGAGAGGCCGATATGGCGGGGTGCCGTACATGGGGCCCATCGAGAATGTGTGGCCATTCAGGAAAAGAATCAAAGCCGGGGAAGTGGTTCCATGACTGCCAGGAAGCCCGTCCGCCCGACCCCTCCCGCACGATCTTTGCGCACGGACCCGCCTCCACGTCCTCCCAGACCCGATTTGATCATCTGTTGTGAAGGCGAGAATACCGAACCTCTTTATCTGGAAGCCTTTGCAGCGCGGCACGGTGTGCATCTGAAGCGCGGTACCCATATCTTTGGGCCATGCGGAGTGCCTGAGACGGTATTTGAATGCGCTCTCAAGAAGAAAAAAGAGAAAGATCATGAGAATCGCCGCAATAGAACAGAATTCAGGGTCTGGATCGTCATCGATGTGGATGAACATGCGCAGAGGATTCCGGGACTCTTGAAACGCGCCGAAAATAAAGGCATTGAGGTGGCCCTGTCCAATCCCTGTGTCGAGGTTTGGGCCTTGTATCATTTTGATCCGCCCCCGACTGCGGAACTTGACCGACATATGGCTCAATCGAAACTGCAACAGCGGATGCCGTCTTATGACAAGGACCAGGGCAAGTATTTTGATCTGGATAGGATGAATCCAGGGTATGAAAAGGCGGTCAGAAATGCCCGTCAGGCCCGGGAATGCGCGGAACGGGAAGGAACCATTCTGGCGAATCCTGCCTCCAGTCTCGATCGACTGATGGAGTTGATTCGCCAGATGGGCAGCAGACCACAACCGACGCCAGCTTCCAATCCAGCGTGATTCGGGTTGCCGGAGGGTTGATCTTGACGCTTTGGTTGCAAGCAAGGAGCGATGACACATGATCCTGGTAACGGGTGGAGCCGGTTTTATCGGAGCCAATTTTGTCCACTCCTGGCTGGAGCGGACCGGTGAGGCGTTGGTCAATCTCGACAAGCTCACCTATGCGGGCAATCTGGCCAATCTCGCCGCCTTGCGGGGGGATGCCCGGCATGTGTTCGTTCAGGGGGAGATCGGCGACCGGGAGCGGGTGGGGGCGTTGCTGGACACGTATCGACCCCGCGCCGTGGTTCATTTCGCGGCGGAGTCCCATGTGGACCGCTCCATTTTAGGGCCGGGGGAGTTCATCCAGACCAACGTGGTGGGGACGTTTCATCTGTTGGAGAGGGTGCGGGACTACTGGAGCCGTCTGCCGGAGACAGCTGCGGAAGGGCCGAACCGGCAGGATTTCCGTTTTTTGCAGGTCTCCACCGACGAGGTGTTCGGCACCCTCTCCCCCACGGACCCCCCCTTTGCCGAAAGCAACCCCTTTTTGCCCAACAGTCCCTATGCCGCCTCCAAGGCCGCTTCCGATCATCTGATCCGCGCCTGGCATCACACTTTCGGCCTGCCGGTGCTGACCACCCATTGCAGCAACAACTATGGGCCGTATCAGTTTCCGGAGAAACTGATTCCGTTGATCATTCACAACGCCTTGGCCGGCAAGCCTCTGCCCATTTACGGGGATGGTCTCCAGGTGCGGGACTGGTTGTATGTGGAGGATCACTGTCAGGCCATCATGCGGGTGCTGGAGGCGGGACAAAAGGGGGAGACCTACAACATTGGCGGATGGAACGAACAGCCCAATATGGATGTGGTTCGGATCATTTGCTCGGTGCTGGATCGCCTGCATCCCAGGGCGGATGGACGCGGTTATGCCGAGCAGATCACCTTTGTCAAGGATCGTCCCGGCCATGATCGTCGTTACGCCATCGACGCGGGCAAGATCGAAAGAACGTTGGGCTGGAAACCCGCCGAAACCTTTGACAGCGGCATTCTGAAAACCGTGCGCTGGTATCTGGATCATGCCGAATGGGTACACGGGGTGACCAGTGGCGCCTATCGTCAATGGGTGCATCGCCAGTATGGGGAGGCATCCTCCCCGGTCTGATTGGTTTGGATGACCCTTTTGGGTGGGATTTCCAGACGCCACGCCAGAAGGTGTACCGGATAAACTCCCTTGCAAGCATCCCCTCCCCCAGGATAGGATAAGGTCATGGACAAGCATACCCATCACCCTGAAATCGTCTCGCGTCTGAAACGGGCCTCGGGCCATCTGGTGAAAGT
The DNA here is from genome assembly GCA_015231755.1 of Magnetococcales bacterium. Lineage (NCBI taxonomy): Bacteria > Pseudomonadati > Pseudomonadota > Magnetococcia > Magnetococcales > Magnetococcales bacterium. The sequence continues at coordinate 51,774 of JADGAZ010000009.1, forward strand.
CATCGCCATGATCGAATCCGGCCAAGGGTGCGAAGCGGTGGCCCAGCAGCTTCAGGCGGTGAGCAATGCCCTGGTGACGGCCAAGCGGCAATATGTTTCCGATCACATCGAACATTGTCTCGATGTCCAGGACGACATGAGCATGCGGGATGTGGTCGCCCAGGTCAAAGCCATGAAGGTCATGACCAAATATTTGTAGCGACAATTTTTTCTCAAGAGGGAGACCACCCATGTCCGATGCCGATGTCACCACCCCGATTCATGGCGATCACGGGGGGCCTTTGTTGCGGCATGCCGATGGGTGGTTGGAACTGTCGGTGTTTGAAACCGGAGTGCCACCCCGTTTCCGGCTGTATTTTTTGGGTGAGTCGATGGAGGCCGTGAATCCGCCCGCTCCGGATACGGTGCGGGTGGAGAGCGAACGGGCTGGCGATGTGCGGCAGGCCTTCACCTTTCATCACGACGGGGCCTTTCTGGAATCCCATGAGGAGATCCCGGAACCCCATGAATTTTTGCTGCGGGTGGAACTGGAACCGGGCCGCCAACGGCTGGCGATTCTGTTCACCGAAGAGGGGCATGATCACGACCATGGGCACGCTTCGGAACCGGCTCATGCCCATCCGGATGAGGACGGGCACGGGCATCCGGAAGCGGCTCATCCGGATGATCATGGCCACCATGGGGATCACGGTCACCACGGAGAGCATGGTCATCATGATCACGGCCATGATCACGGCTCTGGGCTGCTCGGCTGGCTGAAAGGGACTTTCGCCCACTCCCATGACGTGAGCGACAAGGTGGATTCGGTGATGGAATCCAGTGAAAAAGGGATTCGCGCCCTCAAGATTTCGTTGGTGGGGCTTGGCATCACGGCGGTGCTTCAGGTGTTTGTGGTCTTGTATACCGGATCCGTGGCCCTGTTGGCCGACACCATCCACAACTTTGCCGACGCAGCCACCAGCATTCCGTTGTGGATCGCCTTTGCCCTGGCCAAACGCGGCCCCAATCAGCGGTTTACCTACGGCTATGGCAAGACCGAGGATGTGGCCGGCGTGATCATCGTCGGCGTGATCTTTTTTTCCGCCTGTGTGGCGGGTTACGAGGCCTTTGAGAAATTGATCCACCCCGCGCCCATGGCACACCTGGGATGGGTGGCGGCTGCGGCGTTGATCGGATTTGTCGGCAACGAGGCGGTGGCGGTCTATCGCATCCGTGTGGGTCGGGAGATCGGTTCCGCGGCGTTGATCGCCGATGGTCACCACTCCCGTGTGGATGGTTTTACCAGCCTGTCGGTGTTGATCGGGGTGCTCGGTACGTCGATGGGCTTTCCGCTGCTGGATCCGTTGGTGGGCATCGGCATTACGGTGGCCATCTTGTTTATCGTCAAGGATGCGGCCCGTGCGGTTTGGCATCGACTGATCGACGGCATCGAACCGGAAATCCTCGATGAAATCCGGCATGCCCCGGAGCATGTGCCCGGCGTGCGGGCCGTGCGCAGCGTGCGGGCCCGTTGGATCGGACACAAGGTCTACAGCGATGTCACCATTGCCGTGGATCCGGAGCTTTCGGTGCGGGTGGGAACGGCCATCGCCCATGCGGTGGAAAAATCCCTGCGGGATCATGTCCGCCTGCTTGGCGAGGTGGTGGTGCGGGTGCAGGCTTGATGATGACGGAGGGGGTTGGTGCGGGTGCAGACTCGGCGAGCGGAATTTTGACCGCTGGCGCAAGAAGTCGATGTCGAGTGGGGATCTGTCGATGCCGTCTGCGGTGCCGATGTTTTAGCGTCTGGGGAGGTGTTGCCGTCTTCTGCGGTGTCTGGAGGAGGAATCGGTGCGTTGGGAGCGCGCGCCGGGAACCCGACGGCGCTCCTGCCGCGACCGTTTCGTCTGCGGAATCGTCATGACGATGGGGGCGTTTCAACAGAAAAATAAAAATCAGTCGCGCATGGCCTGTTGCAACTGTTCCACATTGTGTCGGAACAGTTGCAGATAGGTTGCCGCCGGTCCGTTGGACGCGGAAAGGGATTCGACATACAAGGTTCCACCGGCCTTGGCGCCGGTTGCTTGGCCGATCTGTCGCACCAGGCGAGGATCGTTGGAACTCTCCAGAAAATAGGCGCTGATGCCTTCCTGCTTGATCTGTCGGATCACCCCGGCAACCGTGGCCGCAGAGCTTTCCGATTCGGTGGAAAGTCCTTGTGGCGCGAGAAAGGTCAAGCCATAGCGGTCGGCAAAGTAGCCAAACGCATCATGCCCGATGAGCAGCTTTCGTTGTTTTGCAGGGATGGCCTGCATGGCCCGACGCGTCTCTTCGTCCAACTGTTGCCACTCTTCTTGATAACGCGTCCCCCTGTCCTGATAGGTTTTGGCGTGATCCGGATCGGCTTCGGAAAGCGCCTTGACGATGTTCCGGCTGTAGATCACGCCATTGGCCGCGCTGTTCCAGGCATGCGGATCGGCAATCTGTTGGCCATCTTTTTCCATCATGCGAGGCGCAATGCCCGTCGTGGCGACTACGGGTTGTCCAGCGAAGCCGGAGGCGGCGACCAATCGCTCCATCCACCCTTCCAGCCCCAGACCATTCATGACCACGACCTTGGCGTTTTTCAGGTGGCGCAGATCGGCGGGTGTCGGCTCGTAAGTGTGGGGATCCCGATCCACGCCGACCAATGTCGTCACCTGCACATGGGGACCACCCACCTGTAAAACGATATCCCCCAGAATGGCGTGGGTGGCCACTACGTTCAGAGGTTTGGCCTGGACGTTTGGCAACATCCCAAAAAATAGACCGGCAGCAACAAGAAATATCATTTTCATGCTCAAGACTCCTGCAAGGTTATTTCGCCAAGGATGGCGAGAAAAGACGCTGCCAGATTCTGCCCGCCGGAGCGGCCAGCAACGACAGCGCGAACAGCAGACCCGCTGTCAGGACAATGGCTGGTCCCGATGCCAGTTGACCATGAAACGAGATCAGCAGACCCAGATAACCGGAGAGCCATCCCACCAGAATGGCCATCACCATCATCGTCTCCAGCGTGCGTGTCCAGAGTCGGGCGATGGCGGCGGGAAGCATGATCATTCCCACGGCCATCAAGGTGCCCAGGGTCTGGAATCCGGCCACCAGATTGATCACGACCAGCACCAGAAACAGAAAGTGGTATCTTTTGCTGCGTCCATCCACCTGCCGCAAGAATTCGGCATCGAAGCACTCAGCCACCAGCGGACGCCAGAACCAAGCCAGCGCCAGCCAGGAGAGCGACGCGATGCTTCCCACCAACAGCAGTGCCGGCGCGTCTATGGCGAGAATCGTACCGAACAACACATGCATCAGATCGACATTCGATCCCCGCCAGGAGACGAGCAGCACGCCGGACGCCAATGAGGTCAGATAAAAACAGGCAAACGCCGCCTCCTCGCCCAGTACGGTGCTGCGGCTGACCTGTCCGGAAAGCAAAGCCACCAGCAACCCCGCCAGCAATCCACCCATGCCCATGGCCGGATAGGAGAGTCCCGCGATCAAGAAGCCGATGGCGGCGCCAGGCAGAATCGCATGGCTCAGGGCGTCGCCCACTAGGCTCATGCGACGCAGCACGAGCATCACCCCGATCGGACCTGCCCCCAGACCCAAAGCGACACAGGCCAGCAGCGCCCGACGCAGAAATCCGAACTCCACGAATGGAGCGATCAGAAGTTCATGCCCTGTCATCATTCCCCCCCGATTCTCCAGCAGAAGTCGATTCCTCCCCGTTTTCCGCCATGTTCTGTGCCCGCAGCAGATTGGTTTCGGTCAGCACCGCGTCGGTTTTTCCCCAGGCGATCCCGGTGCGCGCCAGCAGCAGAGTCTGGGGAAAGTGATGCCGGATCTGATCCAGATCGTGCAAAATGGCAATCACCGTGCGACCTTCTTGTTTCCAGAGGGCCAGCAGGGCGAGCAGATCCCGGGTGGTGCGGCTGTCGATGGCCGCGAACGGTTCATCAAGCAAAATGACCTGCGCGTCTTGCATCATGAGTCGGGCAAACAGAACACGTTGCAGTTGTCCGGCAGACAAGCTTCCGATGCTGCGCTGTTCCAGTCCGGTCAACTGCACGGCGGCCATGGCCGCTTCGGCCCGTTGCGCCAATCCACGAGAGATTGCGCTGAAACCTCCCATCTGCCGCCAAGCGCCGAGCATCACGACATCGGCGACACGCATGGGAAACGAACGATCCAGTTGGGTCGATTGCGGCAACCAAGCTTTTTTCTCCCAGGATTCTTCTCGCCATTGCACGGATCCCGCCGTCAGGGGAAGTTCGCCCAGCAGTGCCTGAAACAGTGTTGATTTTCCCGCGCCATTGGGGCCGGTCATCGCCGTCAGTTCGCCCTGGACAAAACGACCGCTCAAGCGTTGCACCGCCACATGACGCCGATAGCGTACCGTCACTTCCCGCACAGTGATCACGGCACGGCCACAGCCCAGAAAATGCCGATCCATAACATCACCACCACTCCTCCGGCCCAGCACAGGCGAATCATCGCTGGCTTGGCCAACAGCGATCCCCGGAATCCAGGCTCCTTCCGGTCGCGTTGATTGTACGCTTCTTGCATGACGCAGCCCTAATATGAAACGATATAATATATCAATTATTGACAGCGTAGTGGAGACAATCTATCGTGTCAAGCGAATTCTAAGGTGGCGACATCGCGTCGCAATCGCTTAAAAGAGACAACCGCAACCCTTGGAGGCCCATGTCCACTGATGCCATTCCCGCTGATGCCATTCCCGCTGATGCCATCCTCGCTGATGCCATCTCCGCTGATGCCATGCCTGCGGATTTCACTCCAAAGAGCGCCCATTTTCCGGAGAGCGAACACGATCATCAACATTGTCAATCCTGGATTCTACAGCGGGCCGAAGAGCGTTGCCGTCAACAGGGCATGCGTTTCACCCCGCAGCGGCGGGAGGTGCTGAACATTCTGGCGACCTCTCATCGTTCGATGGGCGCCTATGATATCCTGGGGCAAATGCAGACCGGACAATCCCGTCGTCCGCCACCGGCAGCGGTCTATCGGTGTCTGGAGTTCTTGCTGGCGCAGGGATTGATCCATCGCATGGCCGGACGCAACGCCTATTTTGCCTGCACGCGGGAAGGTCATGATCAGGAGATTCAATTCTGGATCTGTCGGCATTGTGGCGTGGTTGGCGAAACAGAGTCGTCGATTCTGGCCGCAGAGTTGCGCAATCTTGCGGGAACGCTCGATTTCGTGGTGCGGTCGGCGAACGTGGAGATTGAAGGGGAGTGTCGCGCATGTCGAACCGCTTAGAGACCGACCACGCCCATCAGACGATGGCGCATGAAAAATGGATCGGATCGCTTCTGCTGCTGGTCTTCGTGTTGGGCGCTTTTCTGCCGGTGTTGGGAAGGAATGCCGACAGTGTGCTTCCCTTCCTGGACCGGGTAAACGCCATGCCCGGAACCGGCTGGCGTGAGAATTTTGTCACCTATTTCGTCTCGATCGTCCTGGAAGGCGCTCCTTACATGCTGCTTTCCGCCTGCGCCGGGGCGGTGATCGAACTGCTGGTGCCGCCCCACTGGTTGCCCCGGACTGTACGCAGGCTGGGCGTCTGGGGAGTGCCGGCTGTGGTGTTGCTGGCGCCACTGTTTCCGATCTGCGAATGCGGCATCGGTTTCGTGGCGCGCCGACTCTTGCGCATGGGTCTGCCGTTGCCGCATACCCTGGCCTATCTGTTGGCGGCGCCCATTCTGAATCCGCTGGTCCTGGCTGGCACCTGGATGGCCTATGGACAGAATTGGCTTTATCCTCTGTTACGCGCCACCGGAGCCATTCTGGTCGCGCTGGCGGTCGCTTCGATTTTTCGCAAGGCCGATGCGCGGGTGTTGACCTTTCAGCCGGAAGCCGCCGCTTCCCCGCCTTCCTGCTCCCACGCCCACGGCGACGCCTGCGCTCATGCCGACCATCGGCAGAGCCTGTTTTCCCGGTTGCGTCATGTGTTGATCCACACCCGGGAGGATTTTCTGGATTCGGCGCTTTATTTTCTGTTCGGAGTCTTCGCGGCCAGCCTGATGAAAAGCTTCATCGATCCGGTCTGGATCAGCGCGTTCGGACAGGAGAGCCTTGCCGGTCCTGGCGTCATGATGATCATGGCCTTTGCCCTGTCGTTGTGTGCCGGTGCCGATGCGTTCGTATCGGCCAGTTTTAGCGGATTTTCGATTCCGGCCCATACGGCCTTTCTGGTTCTGGGGCCGATGCTGGACATCAAACTGCTCTTCATGTATCGCACGATTTTCTCCTCGCGTTTCATTCTGAAGCTGGCCGTGACCATCGTGCTGGGCGTTTCGGCCTATGTCTTCGCGTTGCAACTGCTGCCCAATGGTTGGCTGGCGTTGCTGGGCTTGCCGTTTTTGGGTTGAACTGGAAAAAAAAGGATGGCCATGAACATTCCGTCACGACTCTGGAAAGAGTTGCAACTGCTCGGCTGGTTACTGTTTCTGGGCTACATGATTCTGACCGGCAAGGATCAAAGCTATCTGGCCTCCTTGCAGCATCAGATTCTGCTGGTCGGAGGTGGTTTGCTGTTTTTGGCCTTTTTGATCGGCCTGTTCGGCAGCGTCACGCCCACCGAGACGTTTCACCATCGCGGCGCCGTCCTTGCCCTGGCCTGTGAATCCCTGGGACATTGGGTTCCCCTGTTGATCGTCGGTTTGATGGGCGTGACCACTCTCAACATGGATCTGGCCTCGTTGCGCGACCGGATTCAGATGCGGGTTCTCGATCCCAACCAGACAGTCGAAGATCTCGGCGCCAAATTGCGTTATCTGAAGCCGGGGGAATATCTGGAGGTCACGCACATTCAGCTTTACAACGATTCCCGACTGGAATCGAATGCCCGGATTTCCCTGATCGGACGGGTCGCCCGCCTGAATGCGGAACAGCATCGAAAAGCCTTTCCCCACGACTCCACCAAAGAGAACAGTCTGCTTTTATACCGTTTTGCCATTGCCTGTTGCGCTGCGGACGCCTCGCCTCTGACCGTGATCCTGGAAGGAATCCCGCCTGAGGCAACTTTGTCGGAAGAGGAGTGGTATCGGGTCAGCGGAGTCACCCAAACACCGCAAGAGAGCGGTCCCATCTTCCTTCAGGTGGAACGGTTGGAGACTATGAGCGCTCCCGAAAAACCCTTCCTGAGCTGGTTGGACGCCTTGTGAGCGTCTTGGGTGCAGGCTTGATGGAGGAGATGTGCGGGTGCCGGCTTGATGGGGGAAGGGGAGCGACTGACTGATCCTCAATTCAGTTGAAGTGGCTTGCCGGACTCGATGCGGCGTGCGTGTACCCGCTCCATCCCGAGCAGTCGGCGCAGTTCGTCGAACAGGATGGCGTCCGGGGTGACCCGGAAGGCGTCCCCCAGCAGGAACATCCCCAACCGGTCCGGCAGACGCAACTCCACCACCACCCGGCAGGTTCCGGCGTGACGTTGCAAAATTTCTTTGAGACGGGTGATGGCGGAGTCGGTGAGGGTGAGGGCGTCGGCTTGCAGCAGCAGTTCCCGGCACCACTCCTTGCGCAGGGCGTTGAGGTCCAGAATCCGTTCGGCGGTGATTTTCGGTTCCTCGTCACCGAGTTCCATGTTGCCTTCGATGACCACCATCCCGTCTCCTTCCAGCAGTTCCTGGCAGCCGGAATAGACATCGGCGAAGACCACCACCTCGATCTGGTCTTCCAGATCCTCCAGGGTGACGAAGGCCATGCGATCCCCCTTGCGGGTGCGGTGGAGCTTGCGTTCCGCGACCACCCCCGCCACCCGGGCCTTGGGTGGACCGTCCGGACGGGCACGGGCCTGAAATTTGGCCCGTGAGATGGAATCGATGCCGTATTCCCGCAATTCGGCGGCATCCTTTTGCGCCGGGTGGCCGGTGATGTAGAAACCGATGGCTTCCTTCTCGAAGGCGAGTTTTTCTTCCAGGCTCCATTCCGGGGTTTCCGGCAGGGGTTGGCAGGCCTCTTCGCTGTCGCCGAACAGGTCCAGAAACCCTTTGCCCTTGTCATCGCGTCTTTTCAGGGCCGAGGCCAGAATTTCCGGCAGTCCCGCCAGCATCGACGCCCGACTGGCCTGCAACGAGTCGCAGGCGCCGGATTTGATCAGGTTTTCCATGACCCGGCGGTTGAGTCCGCCGGAGGCGATCCGTTGGCACAGGTCGGGGAGGGAGACGAATTTTCCACCGGTTTCCCGGGCCTGCACCAAAGCCTCCATGGCCCCTTCGCCCACGTTTTTTATGGCCGCCAGACCGTAGCGCACGCTGTGGTTTTCCACGGAGAAGGTGATCCGGGAGTGGTTCACGTCCGGGGGCAGGACCGGCACCTTCATGGCGCGGCATTCGCGGATGAAAGGCGCCAGTTTGTCGGTGTTGAGCATGTCGCAGGTGAGGGTGGCGGCCATGAACTCCACCGGATAGTGGGCCTTGAGCCAGGCGGTCTGGTAGGAGATCAGGGCGTAGGCGGCGGAGTGGGACTTGTTGAAACCGTAGCCGGCGAACTTCTCCATCAGGTCGAAAATGTAGGTGGCCCGCTCCTTGGAAACCTGATTGGCCAGGGCGCCCCGCTCGAAAATTTCCCGTTGGGAGAGCATTTCCGAGAGTTTTTTCTTGCCCATGGCCCGGCGCAGCAGGTCGGCTCCCCCCAGGGTGTAGCCGGCCAGCACCTGGGCGATTTTCATCACCTGTTCCTGGTAGAGGATCACCCCGTAGGTCTCTTTGAGGATCGGTTCCAGTTGGGGCAGGGGGTAGACCACCTCCACGCGGCCATGTTTGCAGTTGATGAAGTCATCCACCATGCCCGAGCCGAGGGGACCGGGGCGGTAGAGGGCCACCAGGGCGATGATGTCTTCAAAGGTGTCCGGGGCGAGTTTTTTGAGGATATCCCGCATGCCGGAGGATTCCAACTGGAACACCCCCCGGGTCTGACCGCTTTGCAGCAGCTTGAAGGTGGGTCCATCGGTCAGGTCGATGGTGTTGATGTCGATGGCCGGGAGGTTTTCGCCGGAGCGGCGGTGATTGGCCAGCTTGAGCACGTCGTCGATGACGGTCAGGGTCTTGAGACCCAGAAAGTCGAACTTCACCAATCCGACCTTTTCCACGTCCACCATGTTGAACTGGGTGACGGGCATGTCGGAACGGGGGTCGAGATACAGGGGTACCATGTCGGTGAGGGGGCCGTTGGCCATCACCACTCCGGCGGCGTGGGTGCCGGCGGAACGGGGCAGTCCCTCCAGGGCCAGGGCCAGATCCAGCAGTTCCTGCACCTCCGGCTCTTCCTGGACCAAGGTGGTGAAACGCTCTTCTTGTTCCAAGGCCTCCTTGAGGGTGATGCCGAGAATGTTGGGAATCAGTTTGGCGATCCGGTCCACCTGACCATAGGGAAACTGCAACACCCGTCCCACATCCCGCACCGCCATGCGGGCCTGGAGGGTGCCGAAGGTGATGATCTGGGCCACCCGGTCGGAGCCGTATTTGTCCTGGACGTAATGGATCACCTTCTCCCGCTTGTCCATGCAGAAGTCCACATCGAAGTCCGGCATGGAGACCCGTTCCGGGTTGAGAAACCGCTCGAAGAGCAGTTGATAGCGCAGCGGGTCCAGATCGGTGATGTCCAGTGCCCAGGCGGCCACGGATCCGGCGCCGGATCCGCGTCCCGGTCCCACGGGGATGCCGTGGACCTTGGCCCAACGAATGAAGTCGGACACGATGAGAAAATAGCCGGGAAATCCCATCTGCACGATGACATCGAGTTCGTATTCCAGCCGTTCCCGATAGATCCGGGAGACCTCCGGCAGGCGTTCCGGTTCGGTCAGGGGGGCCACGGAGCGGGTGAGGCGGATTTCCAGTCCCTTTTCGGCTTCGTTTTTCAGCCAGGAGGCCAGATCCTCCCCCTCGGGAACCTTGAAATCCGGCAGCACGGTTTTGCCCAGTTCCAGCCGGAAGTTGCAGCGTTTGGCGATCTGGAGGGTATTTTCCAGGCTTTCCGGCACATCGGCGAACAAGGCGGCCATCTCTTCCGGGGTGGCGAAGTGGCGCCGGTCGTTGATGCGGGGACGTTTTTCGTCCATCAGGGTGAAACCCGCCCCGATGCAGATCAAGGCGTCGTGGGCGCGATGGTCTTTCTTGTCGAGAAAGTGGACCCCGTTGCTGGCCACCAGGGGCAGATTCAGACGATGGGCCAGATCCACGGTTTGGCGGATCAGGGACTCCTCGTCCGGCTCTCCGTGGCGCATGAGTTCCAGATAGAATCCCGGCGCTCCGGTCTGTTCATCTTGGAAGAGATCCCCGAGCCATTGGGCGGCTTTGTGGGCCAGATCGGTCCGACCCGCGTTGAGCAGGCGTCCCACCTCCCCTTTGGCTCCGGCGGACAGGGCGATGAGGCCCTGTTTGTGGCGGCGCAGGAGTGCCGGGTCCACCCGGGGTTTGTCGTGACTGCCTTCCAGGTGTCCCGCGGAGACCAGACGGGTGAGACTGCGCCAGCCGGTGGCGTCGCGGCACAGCAGGATCAGTTGATCGCGGGTTTCTTGATCGGGTCGGGTGGTTTTGTCGTGGCAATCGGGCACCACGTAGACCTGCGCCCCCATGATGGGTTTGATGCCGGCTTTCAGGCAGGCCAGATAGAATTGCACCGCGCCGAAGAGATTGCCCTGATCGGTAAGGGCCAGGGCCGGCATCTGGAGCTGTTTGGCCCGTGCGATCACGGCCTCCAGCCGGACCGTGGACGCAAGCAGGGAAAAACAGGAGTGGACGTGCAGATGAATGAACGAACTCATTCGCTTTTGGTGCGGGCGGGGGGAGTGGGGGCGGGATCGGTGTTTTTCCCCCCCTGGTGGGCCGGAGAGAGTTTTGTCAAGGCGGGTGGAGTCCACTGTTCGGCCAGGGTGTTGGCCTTCTTGATTTGTTCCGGGGTCATCTCCTTGTGGAGTTGGGCGCGTTTTTTCAAGGCGGCGGGATCCCCCTGGGAGATGGCGAGATTGAACCACAAGGCGGCTTCAACCGGATCCTTTTCCACGCCCTGGCCCGCGGCCAGCAGGCCAGCCAGCGCGGTTTGCGCCTTGGCGAACTCCTGATCGGCGGCCTTGCGCAGCCAGGAGACCGCCTGCTGCGGCTCTTTTTCCACCCCCTGGCCCCCATCCCGCAGGGCGATTCCCAGATTGTACTGGGCCTCGGCCAACCCCTGTTCGGCGGCCTGACGCAGCCATTTTTGCGCCTCTTGGGTGTCGGTGCGACGATGGATCTCCCACAAGGCGACCTGAGCTTCGGCCTGTCCCTGTTCGGCGGACTGGCGGAACCAGCGGATCGCCTCCCGATCGTCCTTGGCGACGCCTTTGCCGTCGTGAAACATCATGCCCAGATGGTATTGGGCCTCCGCGTGTCCTTTTTCGGCGGCCATGCGATACCATTTGATGGCGGCCTTGTAGTCCCGGGGTACCCCCAGGCCGTCCCGATGGATCATGGCGAGATTGTTTTGCGCTTCGATCACCCCCTGGTTGGCGGCGCGTATGGTTTCGTCCAGGGACTGGACTTTTTCGTATTCGGCGGCCAGGGTCGGGGTGGTGGAGAGCAGAGTCAGGAGAAACAACAGTGCCGGTACTTTGAACATCGGCCAGTTCCTGTTCATGATGCGTTGGTGCCACGATAAGGGGAATACGTTGAATGCGGATATAGTGACGTTTTTCGTGCCAAAGAGAAAGGATTTAGTTGCAGCGCTCACGGCCAGGAGTCCGCTTTGGCTCGCATGCTGGGTCACGGTAATGAAACGAACCGCCCTCGGCCTGGCGCCATGAGGGTCGAAAAGGGGTCGGAAGCGGGTCATGAGGGGTACAGGGGAGGCAGAACAAGGGAGTTGGCGGGGGATGTCTGTCCGGCGGTGGCGCGGGTGGATTGCCAGGCTGTCCACAGTCGTTCTCCCTGCCAAGGGAAGGGGGTGGGACCGTAGAGCGTGGCCTGCAGTTGGGCGATGGCGTCGGCAAGTTCCCCGGGCAGGGGTTCGGAAAGGGCGAGCATGATCAGGGCGGCCTGGGCGGCTTTGGGGTCATTGGCCAGACAGGCGGCGCGCAGTCGGGCTTCGGCCTGACGGGCCTGGGTCGCGGCGGCGGCCAGCGGGTCGCTGGAGGGAGAAGCCGGGGCCTTGTGTCGTCGTGTGCCGCGCCACCACAGGAGGGCGGTGATCATCCATCCCAGAATCGCCATCAGGGCCACCCAGGGCCATGTTCCGGTGAGGGTATGGGCATCGGTCGGGGGAACGGATGGGGACGTGGCGCCGGACTGGGGGATAGATGGCGGAGAGCGGTCCGGGTTGACGGGGTTGACGGTCTCCGGGGTGGTGGAACGGTTGCCGGATGCAGGCTCGACCGAACGGGACTCCGGGTTCGGGGTGGCGCGGGTATCGGGCTGGCGGGCCTCCGGGGGAGGGGTGGAGCCGGTGCCGGAGGCGGGCAGCACCGTGATGCGCCGTTCCGGCAAACGGGCGACTTCCTGGCGTTGTTGATCGATGTTCCACCAGGGAATGTCGATGGCCGGCAGCAGATGTTCGCCGGGGGTGGTGGGGATCATGGCGATGGTGTGGATCCGTTTGCCGATGATCCCGGTGGCCTCCTTTTGGTTTTCCAGGATCGGACGGTCGGGATACAGCTTGATCCCTTGCGGATCTTTCAGCGTGATCTCTTCCAGTTGCGCGGCGCTTAAGCCGTCGGCCATCAGGGTGATGGTGCGGGTCACCGGTTCTCCCACCTGAAAGACAGGGGGATCCGGACTCCATTTCTCCATGAGCATGAGCCGGTGGGCCGGAAGCCAAGCGCTGCCCCGTGGCCAGGAGGCGGGTTGGGCCTTGGCATCCAGGTGGATCGCCTGGGTGGCCAGTCGCACGGTCTGTCCGGGACGACCGGGACCGATGGGGAGATTTTGGATGAATGGATCGTTGAAGAACTCTTTCAGCAGGGAATTCTTCCCCTGACCGGGAAGTTGCACCGTCACTGGGACCGGATCGATCACCAAAGGGCCGCTGCGTTGGGGAATCAGGGCGTAGCGTCGTTCCGAGACCAGATAATGACGCTGATGGCGTTCGGTTTCGTAGGCTTGATCCGTCCCCAGTTTTTCGATCACCCCATCCCCGGAGGAGAGTTTGGGTTCGGGCATGGAAGCCCCGGCGATGGGGATCGCGTTGAGAAAACGCACGGTGAGGATGGTCTGTTCCAACCGGTAGGGATTGGGGTTGCTCAACTCCGCTTCGACCAGCAGTTCCGCATCGCTGCCGGGGGTTTGGGTGGCGGTCTTGTTTTTGCCGGGCAGGATTTTCAGGGTAATGGGGGTACTGCGGTCTTTGCCAAAGGTCAACGGCGGAATGGTGACTTCGCCGTTGTGTTTGGGCATCAACTCCAGGGTCCAGGTGATGGAGTGGCTCTTGTGCCCGTTGATGAACTGGAAATTGCTGCTTTTCCCCTGATCCAGAATTTCGAAATCCTTGGACAGGGGAGCGAAATCCGGATCTCCGTCGGGATTTTCGGCGGTGGAGAAGATCAGGGAAAAAGACTCCTCTTGCACCACCGGTTCCCGGGATGCCCGCACTTGGATTTCGGCGGCCCAGAGGGGAAGAGTCAGGATCCAGGTCAACAGGCCGAGCAGCACAGCCGGTTTCTTGAGGGGAGTCACCATGGATTGGCCTCCGGACGGGTCTGTCCGTGTCTTTGATATTGATAGAGAAATTTTCTTCTCAGTAGTCCGCCCGGATCGTCCGGGATGCGGCGCAGCCACTGCTCTTCCGCCTGCCGGTTTTCCTCTTCCGCCTCCTGACGCGCTGCATCCGGGTGATCGGTTTTGGGATCGGCGGCGGGGTCGGGTTTGGGCGTGGCGGATTGTTCTTTATCTTTCGATAATGATTGATCCGCCTCCCTGGAAGCGGCGGAGGCGTCGGGCTTCTCCGGATTGGGGGAGTCCGGAGAGGATTGGGAGTCGGATTTGGGATCTTTGGGATCCGGCTTCCCGGATTGGTCGGGAGAAGAGGAGGCGTTTTGCTGGTCCTTCTCTTTGTCCTTCTCTTTGTCCTTCTCTTTGTCCTTCTCTTGGTCTTTTTGATCCTCGGGTTTGGTGGCGGGTGGGGGGTTGGGGAGGTTTTTTTGCACCAGTTCTCGGTTGTGGCGGGCGTCGGCGTGCTGGGGATCCCGTTTCAAAGCCTCGTCGTAGGCCTGGAGGGATTCTTCCAGGCGGTTGAGTCGGGCCAGGGCGTTGCCTTTGTTGTACCAGGAGTCGGCGTTGTTCAAAGTTTCCAGGGCGGCGAGGGACTCTTCGTAGCGTCTGGCTCGATACAGGGCCGCCGCTTTCCAGGCCGGATCGGTGAACAGGGCCGCCGCCGAGTGGGGATCGTTGGCGGTCCACTTTTCGGCGGCTTTTTGATCCGGGCGTTGCCACGCTCCATCCCAATCCAGAGCGTGGGCCGGGGGGGTGAGCAGAAAGGGCAGCCACCAGAAGATGAGTACTCCCCGCCGGAATCCCAATGCCGCCAACGGCAGGATCAACACCAGCAGCCAGGGGCCTTCTTCGTGCCACAGGTCGGCGGTGAGGGTGGTTTGTCGGGTGTTGTCGTCGAACCGGTCGGAGGGACGTTCGGCGAGCAGCAGATCCAGGTCGGCATCATCCGTCACCAGACGGGAGAATGGGCCGTCTCCCGCTTTGGCCAGTGCCCGCAACGGGGCTTCGTCGAGCCGGGGCACGACGATGGCTCCCCGACCGTCTTGCAGCAATCCCCCTTTGGGCAGCGGGATCGGTGCCCCTTCCGGGGTACCCACCGCCAGTACCGCCAGTCGGTGTCCCTGTTGATTAAAGTGTCGCGCCGCGTCCAGGGTGGCGGGGGGCAGTTCTCCGTCGGTGATCAGCAGGGCTTCCCCCCGGGTGTGTCCCGCCTGGGCCAGCATCCGTTCCGCCAGGGCGATGCCCAGATCCGGACGGCTCCCCTGGGCGGGCATGATGTCGCTGCTCAGGGCCTGAAGATGGGCTTGAATGGTCTCCCCATCCGACGTGAGGGGCGTGACCGGAAACGCCGCGCCGGCGAAGGCGATCAGGGCGGTGCTGCCTTCCCGGCGGCGTTTGAGCAGGTCGGCAATTTTCAGTCGGGCCCGTTCCAGACGGCTGGGCTTGAGGTCCGTGGCGTCCATGGAGCGGGAGAGATCCAGGATGATCACCAGGGCGGTCTGTTTCTGATAGACCGGTTGGGGAAGCTTCTGCCACGCCGGACCCGCCAGGGCCAGGATGGCGAGGGCGGCGGTCAGGGTGACCAGGAGCGGGGCGTGACGGCTGGTGGTGGCGCCTTCCCGGGTGGGCTGGCGCAGCAGACGGGGCAGCAGATGGGGATCGCACACCCGTTGCCAGTCGCTGCGGGCTGAACCGGAGCGTCGCAGCAGCCACCAGAGGGGAACCAGCAGCGGCAGGGTGGCGAGCCACCCGGGGCGCAGCCAGTGGAAGGTTTCGATCATCGCCGTGCCCCTTCTTTCAACCGGGGGAGCAGCAACGACGCCGCCAGCAGCATGGCCGGAATCAACAACCAGAAATAAAGGGCGGTGGTGGGGCGATGGGTTTGTTGTTCCCGGGCGACCGGTTCCAACTGGTCGAGGAGCCGATAGATCTCTTCCAAGGCGGTGGTCTCTTTGGCGCGGAAGTAGCGGCCCTGGGTCAGGGTGGCCATTTCCGTGAGGGTTTTTTCGTCCAGGTCGCTGGAGGGATTGATTTTCTGAGGTCCGAAAAAGGAGCGCACGGTCATTTCGTCCGCGCCTACGCCGATGGCGTAGATTTTGATGCCCGCGTCGGCGGCCAGTTGGGCGGCCTTGAGGGGAGGCACCACCCCGGCGGTGTTGGCGCCGTCGGTGAGCAGGATCAGGGCGCGGCTGTTTTTCGGCCCTTCGCGAAATTTCTTCACCGCCAGTCCGATGGCTTCGCCGATGGCGGTCTCCTTGCCCGCCAGACCGATTTCCGACTCTTCCAGCAGATGGGCGGTGGTTTCCCGGTCCAGGGTGAGGGGGGCTTGCAGATAGGCGTTGAGACCGAAGAGAATTAAACCCACCCGATCCCCCACCCGGCGTCGGATGAAATCGGCGGCCACCTGTTTGGCCACGGTGAGCCGGTCCACGGGTTGATCGTGGAGCCGGAAATCCTTGGTCTGCATGCTGCCGGACAGATCCACCGCCAGCATCAGATCCCGTCCGCTCGCCGGCAGTTCCAAAGGCTCGCCCAGCCATTCGGGTCGGGCCGCGGCCCCCACAAGCAGCAGCCAAGCCACAATGGCCACGATCCAGCGTTTTTTTTCGGTGCGGAGCCGGTTTTCCGGCGAGGAGACGAAACACGCCGCGAAATCTTCCGCAAAGGGAATTTCCAGCACCGCTTCTTCCTGTCGGGGCACGGACGCGAAAAAACGTCTCGCCAGCCAGGGCAGGGGCAGGGCCAAAAAGAGCCAGGGCCATTCAAAATGGAGCATGTTCGCCGCTGTTTCGCGTGGCACGATTTTTCAGGTCATGAAGGAGTACGTCACGGGTGCAACGGGATCAGAATAGCGTTGATCCGACACGAAGATCAACCCCGCAGGAATCCGGTGTTTCATTTGCGTTGGATCGGGTTGTTTTCTCCAGCTTTGTCTTGTCAATTTCCGATCCCTGAGTTACGCTTGACCCGAGAAAAAGGATCGGTTTGGATCCTTGGGATCCACACCCGATTGGCAGACCTTTACCCAATAAAAGGAACACGGTTCCGACATGAATGCACCCCCGCGCCAGATCGGCGAATTCTCCGATTGGGAGAGCCGTTATCAAAGTCAGCCGGTGACCCAGCTTCCCTGGTTCACCACCGATCCGGATCGGGATCTGCTGGCCACCCTGGAGGGGCGTCGGATCGATAGCGGGCGTTTTTTGGATCTGGGAACCGGACCGGGCACCCAGGCCGCGTGGTTGGCGCAACGGGGTTTCCGGGTCACGGGCAGCGACCTGTCCGCCACCGCCATTGCCGCTGCCGGGGATTACTGCCGGGAACGGGGGGTGGAGGTGGCGCTGGTGGTGGATGACATTTTGGCCTCCGCGCTGCCGGGGCCGTTCGAGTGGATTTTCGACCGGGGTTGTTTTCACGTCCTGCCCCCGGAAAGTCGTGGGCGGTATGTTCAGACCGTACACAGGCTGGTTGATCCCAATGGATTGCTGTTGTTGAAGTGTTTTCACGTCAAGGAGACCCTCATGGAAGGGGGACCGTACCGTTTCGCCCCCGAGGATATCGAGGCCATTTTCTCCAGCCATTTCCGGGTGCTGGAAAGCCGTGAAACCCGCTTCGAGGGGACGTTGGACCATCAGCCCGTGGCGTTGTTCACCCTGTTGCAACCCCTGGATCGTCCATGAATCCGCTCCCGATCGACCGTTACGATCCGGTGGCCCGCTGGCTCCACTGGGCCATGGCCGTGCTGTTGATCGGCATGGTGGGATCGGGATTTTATGCGACCAGTCTCACCTATTATGATCCCTGGTATCATCGTTCCGTGTTCTGGCATCGCTCTTTCGGGGTGGCGGTTTTCGCGGTGGCTTGGTTGCGTCTGGGGTGGCGTCTGGGCCATCCGGCTCCCCCCTTTCCCGCCGCGTCCCCGGCCTGGGAACGGTTGGCTGCCACCTGGACCCATCGCATGCTTTACCTGTTGATGATCCTGTTGCCCATCACCGGTTATCTGATTTCCACGGCGGATGGGCGCGGGGTCTCGGTTTTCGGCTGGTTCGAGCTGCCGGCGCTGCTGGAGCCCGACAAGGACCGGGCTTCTTGGATGGGGCGGATCCATCTCGGCGCGGCGGTTTCCTTGGGCGCTTTGGTGCTGTTGCATGTGGCCGCCGCCTTCAAGCATCACCTCATCGATCGCGACGGCACCCTGCGTCGCATGTGGTAATCTGTGGTCATCTTGCGTCAATCACACCCATGGAATGGAGAAACAAGGATGAAGAAAACCCGAATTCTGCCCCAATTTCTGCAAGTAACCGCCCTGGCCTGTGCCCTGTGGATGGGTGCCTCACCCGTCTGGGCCGCGTCGGAAAAATATCAGATCGATCCCACCCACTCGTTCGTCACCTTCACCATCCCCCATCTGGGCTACAGCCTGTTGCAGGGACGGTTCAACAAGGTTTCCGGTCAATTCTCCCTGGATCTGGCCCAGCCCGAAAGCGGCGCCATCCAGATCGCAGTCGAGACCGCCTCCATCGACAGCAACCACGCCGAACGGGATAAGCATCTCAAAGGCAAGGACTTCCTGGAAGTCGAGAAGTTTCCCAAGGCCGAATTCAAAAGCACCCGCATCGTGGAAAACGATGGCAAGGTCAAGGTGGACGGGGATCTGACCCTGCATGGCGTGACCAAACCGGTCTCCTTCGAGGCCAAACTGGTGGGCACCGGACCGGATCCGTGGGGGGGATTCCGTCGGGGCTACGCGGGCAGCCTGCGGGTCAAGCGTGCCGATTTCGGGATCAGCTACAATCTGGGACCAGCCGCCGAGTCGTTGGATCTCGGGCTGTTCATCGAGGGCATTCGGCAATAATACCCAAAGGAAAGATCAGGAAGGATCCCCCCCATGGATGTTGTATCCGCTATTGAAAATCGTCGTTCCGTCAAGCGTTTCGACCCCTCCCACAGCATGAGCCGGGAAGAGGAGACCAAACTCATTCAACTGGCCATGCTCTCTCCCACGGCCTTCAATCTGCAACATTGGCGTTTTGTGGTGGTGCGGGATCGGGGATTGCGTCAGAAGATCCGTGCGGTGGCGTGGAATCAGGCCCAGTTCACCGATGCGTCGATGCTGGTGATTCTGTGCGCCGATCTGCGGGCCTGGGCCAGAAAACCGGAACGGTATTGCGTCAACATGCCCCCGGAAACGCAAGAAAAGCTGTTGCCCGTCATTCGGGGCTACTACGAGGACAACGAGGGGGTGCAACGGGATGAGGTGATGCGTTCCTGTGGCATCGCGGCTCAGACCTTGATGCTGGCGGCCCAGGGCATGGGATACGACTCCTGCCCCATGACCGGATTCGATTTCGAGGCGGTGGCCCGGTTCATCAATCTGCCTCCGGATCACGTCATCACCTTGTGCGTGGCGGTGGGCAGACCCCTTGAACCCGCCCGTCCCCGTGGCGGACAACTCCCGCTGGATGAAGTGATGATTCTGGACAACTTCTGAAGGCGATAGCGGGACCTTGCACGCAACGAAGCTTGCGGATCCATGGCGTTTTTGGTCGAACGTCATGGATCCAATGGGGCATGTTGATGATTATACTTCTATTTCGATCATCGCAATATCATCTTCGTGGGTTTCGCGTCCGCAATGGGCATGGAGACGGGTCAGGATGGTCTCCAGGGGTGCCCCGCCCCACAGCGGATGGATCAGCATCTCTTCCAGCCGTGCGCCGCCGAACATCTCCCCTTGGGGGGTGACGGCTTCGACGATGCCATCGGTGTACAGATAGATTTTTTCTCCCGGTTGCACCAGGATGGGGACTTCCAGGGTCGGGGAGTCGGCCATGAAGCTCACCCCCAGGGGGTGAAAGGTGGAGATGACCCGTCTTGGTGGGATGCTCGGGTGGATCAGCAGGGTTTCCGGCATGGCGGCGTTCAAAATGAGGGCCTGTTGACGGAGGCTGTCCAGTTCCACCAGGGTGGCGGCGAAAAAAATGCCGGTGGGAAGCCGGGCGTGCAACTGGTTGTTGATCTCCCGGAACAGATCCGGTCCGGAGTCGCCACGGGCGGTCATGGACTGGAAAATATAGGCCACCATCGGTCCGCCGATGGCCGCCGTCAGACCGTGACCGGTGAAATCCCCCAGCAAGACCCGTTGTCGGCCATCCGGAGTGCTGGCGGACAACAGCAGGTCTCCGGCGGTCTGTTCCACCGGATGATACAGATGACGTACCCGACGGGTGGCAAAATGATCGGCCCCACGCATGCGCAACACGATGTTTTCGATCATCTCCCGCTCTTCCGTGAGCAGCAGGTTCTGGCGTTCGATAATTCGTGATGCCTCCCGCAGGGCCAGTTGGGTCTGGACCCGCGCCCGCACGATGGCCGGGCGGATCGGCTTGGTGATGTAGTCCACGGCTCCCAGTTCCAGGCCGAGCAGTTCGTCGGCGTCGTCGCTCAATCCGGTGATGAAAATGATCGGAATCTCCCGGGTGACCGGATCCTCCTTGAGATGACGGCATACCGCGTGGCCATCCATTTCCGGCATCATCACATCCAGCAGGATCAGATCCGGTATCGGCTCGATGAGTACCGCCTTCAGGGCGGCCCGGCCATGGATCGCGGGTCGGATGCGGTACAGGTCGCTCAATACCCCCTTGAGGATGGTGATGTTTTCTGGCGCGTCGTCCACCACCAGCAGGGTCTTGGGGCGGGTTTCCTGATCTGTTTTCATGGGGGTGACTCCAGTTCGACCCCGGCCTCGGTGGCCCATTGGCGCAGGGCATCCAGCGCCCCTTCATAATCGTAGCCTTCCAGCAGAATTTTCAAGGTGCGCAAACGTTCTCGTTGTGCATCGGTGGTGATCACCCCTTCCATGGCGTCGATCACGGCATCGGCTCCGGAATCAAAGTGATAGATCAAGGTGTTGGCCTGTCGGAACAACGGGGTCAGCCGTGCCGCATCCGTGGCGTGATCCGGCGGGGGGTGGGGCGCCTGTGGTTCCGGAGTCGGAAAGGCATGGGTAATGGTGGCCACCACGGCTTCCAGTTCTGTGGTGGCCCGTTCCACCAGCAGGGGCAAGGGGGCGTGGTCCTGGCCGCCGCCGGGATGGGTGGCCCGTTCGATGGCTGCGGCGGCGTCCCGCAGACCGCAGGCGCCGATGCTGGCCGCCACCCCTTTGAGGGTGTGGGCGGTCCGTTCCAGGGTGGCGTAATCCGGTTTGGCGAGCAGTTCGGTCATGACCCGTCCCGCCTCCCCCTGATTGTGGACAAAGCGTGACAGAATATTGCGATACAACGTTTCGTCTCCGCCCATGGTGGCCAGTCCCATGCGGGTATCCAGACCGGGCAGGGGAGGCAGGGTCGTGGTTTTTCCGGTTCGGACGGCGGTGGCCTCGGGGAGGGATGGGAGGTGTTCCTCCAGAGACGGGGAGGGTTTTTCCACGGTGTCCGGCAGCCACTTGAGCAGCGTGTCGTAGAGAATATGCGGTTCGATGGGCTTGGTGACATAGTCGTTCATGCCGGCCCGCAAACACAACTCCCGGTCTCCGCTCATGGCGTTGGCGGTCATGGCAATGATGGGCAGGGTTTGCCATTTCTGGTCGGCCCGGATGCGCCGGGTGGCCTCGAAACCGTCCATCACCGGCATCTGCACATCCATGAGCACCAGATCGAAACCACCGGTTTGCACCTTTTCCACCGCCTCGACCCCGTTGACCGCCACCTCCACCCGGCAGCCCGCCATGGCCAGAATGCCTTTGGCCACCTCTTGATTGAGTTCATTGTCTTCCACCAGCAGCAGTCGTCCGCCGATGACGGGTTTGGTGTGGATCTCCCGGACCCGGGGCAGATTGCGTCCTCCCTGGGCGTGGGCGATCATCTCCAGGAGCGCCGAGGCGGTGAAGGGTTTCATCAGGAACCAGGGCACCTCCTCGCGGCTGGAGGAGGTGTTGACCTCATCATGGCCGAACGCGGTCACCAGGATGACTGGCGGCGCCTCGGTGCCCAACGTTTCCCGGATGCGACGCATCGCCTCCAGGCCATCCATGCCGGGCATGCGCCAGTCCATGAGCACCAGATCGAACGGATCGTCCGGGGCGGCGCGCAAGACACGATCCACGGCCTGGAGGCCGTTTTCCGCCTCCTCGATGCGGCAGGGATAGGGGGCGAGCATCTCCCGGCATACCCGGCGGGCCATGGGATGATCATCCACCACCAGCATGCGGGAGGCGGTGAGCCGCAAGGGGATTTCCGGGGTGTCGGGGAGGGTGTCGTTGTGTTTGCCGGCGAGGGGAAAGGGAAGCTGGAAGGAGAACTGACTCCCTTGACCCGGTTCACTGGTCAAGCGGATTTCTCCACCCATTTGTTCCACCAGATGACGGCAGATGGCCAGACCCAGCCCGGTGCCCCCATAGCGGCGGGTGGTGGAAGAGTCAGCCTGGGTGAAGGCGTTGAAAAGACGTGCTATTTGATCCGGAGTCATGCCGATGCCGGTGTCGCGTACCCGGAAGTCTACCCGGGCGGTCTGATTGGTGATCCCGGCGCACAGGATTTCCAAAGAGACCTCCCCCGACTCGGTGAACTTGACCGCATTGCTCATCAGGTTGAGCAGGATCTGTCCCAGTCGCAGAGGATCCCCCATCAGCACCGAAGGGAGTTGGTGATCCACGAAGACGATCAGTTCCAGGGCCTTGTCCTGGGTTTTGGGCGCCACCATGGCGGCCACCCGATCCGCCACCTTGTCCAGGGCGAAGGGGATGGATTCCAGGGAGAGCTTGCCGGCTTCGATTTTGGAGAAGTCCAGAATGTCGTTGATGATGTGCAACAGGGTGCGTCCCGCCTCCTCGATGCGGGCGAGATAATGGCGCTGCTGGGTGTTGAGATTGGTCTGCAAGGCCAGATGGATCATGCCCATGACCGCGTTGATGGGGGTGCGGATTTCGTGGCTCATGTTGGCCAGAAAATAGGATTTGGTCTGGCTGGCGTCTTCGGCCATTTTGCGGGCGTTGAACAGCACCGTGGTCTCCCGGTGGAGCACCAGATAATAGGTGAGCATCAGAATGCTGACCAGCAGAGCGATGAGAATGCCCAGCATGCGGTTGACCCGGGTGGTTTTTTCGGCTTTCAGCAGCAGGATCGACCACCCTTCCTGGTTGATGGCCAGACGCCCGACGATATACGGGGTATGCTCGATTTCCAGCCGGGTGTCATCCAGCAGTTCTTTTTTGAAGACCGATTTGTGTTCGTTCAAGGGGCCGAATTGTTTGGAGGTTTCCAGATGGTTCAGGATGGCGGCATCCAGGGGCCAGAGGGGTCTGGGGGTGAACCCCTCCTGGCCGGAGAGCAGCGCCACGCCATGCGGATTGAGCAAAAAGGCGTGGGAGAATTTTTTGAATCCCAGTTCGGATTCGAGGAGTGTTTTTTTGATCACCGCCACCGCGATGATCTCCTGGCTTCCTCCACGGGCGCGAATGGGGGCGCCGGCGTAATAGCCCGGTTCGCCGGAGGTAACCCCGTAGGCGAAATAGTGTCCGATCCGGCCTTCCATGGCTTCCTGGAAGTAGGGACGGAAACGGTAGTTCTGGCTTAGAAAGCTGCCGGGGGTGTCCCGGTTGGAGGCGGAGAACACCACCCCTTTGGGATCCATCAGATAGGCGATGCCTTTGACCGACGAGGCCAGTTGATCCAGGGTGCTTTGGATTTCCCAGGCATGTTCCGATGGCGTCATGTCTGAGTGCAGCATGGGCTGGATGATGCCCGCCAGGGCGATCACGCTGCCTTCGATGGCGAAGGTTTCCCGATTGAGCCGGTTGGCCAGTCCTTCCAGGTCATTGCGCAGGGCTGTGGACTGATCGGTTTGGTAGAGCTTGCCCAGATGTTCGGTCAGACCCCATCCGGCGCCGAGCAGGAGCAGAAATCCGCCGATGAACAGGGAAAAATAGCGTTTTTGTTTCTGGAATAGCGGGTTGATTTCCGGTTGATCCGTGGCCACCCCCCACAAGGAAATGGTGAGCAGCATGGCCGCTATCGCCCGCAGCAGTTGAATGGGCACCCCGGTGGTGGCCAGGAAGCTTTGAGTGTTGAGTGCCGTGGCGGGCCAGACAGTCATCGGGGGTACCACCAAGCCGCTGGCCAGTCCATAAGCCAACATGCCCAAGGCGCCAAAACGCAGCCAGAGCCGTTTGCCGCGCGTGGATGTGCTCCCGGCCTGCCAGAAAAGTCCCGCGCCGATCAGGCAGGAGGGTAGAACCAGCCCATAGCGCATCCAGGCAGGAAAATATTCCACTCCCTGAATCCAGGCCACCACCCCGACCCCGGTCAGGGGGACCAGGGAGAGTCCGGGTGCCCAGTGGCGTGCCAGTCGCGTCGCCAATCCAGACAGGGCAAACTCCGCCAGAAAGAGGAAAGAGACTGCATGGATGAAAAAACGTATGGCATAGAATTCGGGGGAGTCTCCGAAGATCATTTCGAGCAGTTCCAGCCACTCGCTCACCCCATGGCACAGGCCGAATCCCCCCAGAAGACGCCAGGAAAGTCCGGAAGGGTCATCCCGGGGCATGGATTGACAGACTACCCCCAGAATGAGAAAGCTCAGTCCGTAGACAAAAAAGATGTAATCCATCTGTTGTGAGAACCAATCGGCCATTGACTTTTTCCTTGATTTGATCTACAATATTTGCATATATTGCAGAAATTGCAGAAGAGCGTCAAGTATCAAACCGTGACAGGCAGATATGAACGAATCCATGCGACCCCGAATCCTCATCGTTGACGACAAACCGGCCAACCTCAAGGCGATGCGCGCCCTGTTGACCGGTGTGGCCGCCGAGATTCTGGAGGCGGGTTCCGGCAACGAGGCTTTGGGCCTGATGCTGGAACACGAACTGGCGTTGGTGCTTTTGGATGTGGATATGCCGGGCATGGACGGTTTCGAGGTGGCGCGGACCGCTTTCAAGCTGGAGCGGACCCGGAACTTGCCGATCTTGTTCGTGACGGCGGCTTACAAGGATGAATTTCATCGCCTTCAGGGGTATGGGACCGGGGCGGTCGATTACATCGAAAAGCCGGTCAACGATGTGATGTTGCACGCCAAGGTATCTCTTTTTCTCAATTTATACAATGCACGTGCCGAGTCCGAGCGGTTGCGCCAGGAGTTGCAGGTCACCGAGGAGCGGTTCAAGCTCGCTCTGGAAGGCAGCGATGACGGCTTGTGGGATTGGGATGTTCCCTCCGGAGCGGTCTATTTCAGTCCCAGACTCATCAGCATGCTGGGCTACGGGTCGAACGATCTGGAACCCCATGTGCGCGCCTGGGAGCGTTTGGTTCATCCGGATGATCTGCCCGGGGTCATGTTGGTGCTGGATCAGCACATGGCGGGTCGCACGCCATTTTATCAAACCGAACATCGGTTGCGCACCCGCAACGGAGCGTGGTTGTGGATTCTCGACCGGGGCAAGGTGGTGGCCCGCAACCGAAACGGCGCTCCGGTCCGGATGGTTGGCACCCACCAGGATATCTCCCAGCGCAAACGGATGGAAGAGGAGATCCGTCAGGGCAAGGAGCGTTATGAGGAGTTGACCTCACGGATTCCGGTGGGGGTGTACAAATTCCGCTACAGCACCCAGGGGGCCATGTCTTTCGATTATGTCAGCCAGCCTTTCTGCACCCTGCTGGGTCACGAGCGGGAAGCGTTGATGAAGGATCTGTCCCTGGTATTCCGTTCCGCCCACCCGGACGAACAAGAGGAGATGATCCGGCTCAATCTGAGAGTGGCGCGCAACAAGGAGCCTTTTTTGTGGATCGGGCGGTTTGTCGTGTCGGGCAACACCCGTTGGTTGCAGATCCAGTCCACGCCCCACGAGGAGTTGAACGGGGATACCACCTGGGATGGCGTGGTGATCGACATCACCGACCGGCAACTGCTGGAAAACGCCCTGCGGGTGGCCAAGCAGGAGGCGGATCGGGCCAGTCGGGCCAAGAGTCGTTTTCTGGCCACCATGAGCCATGAGATTCGTACCCCCATGAATACCATTCTGGGCATGGGGGAGATGTTGCGGGAGTCTCCCCGTCTTTCACCCCGGGAGCGGCAGTTTGTGCAGATCGCCAATCGGGCCGGGGATGCCCTCATGGCGTTGATCAACGATATTCTGGATTTGTCCAAGATCGAGGCGGGTCAACTGCGTCTGGAACAGATCACCTTTTCCCCGGAGGCGGAGATCCGTCAGGCTGTGGCCATCACCCGTCCCGGGGCCGTGGGCAAGGGGATCGAGTTGGTCTGCACGGTGGATCCCGGCTTGCCGCGCCATGCGTTGGGGGATCCCCAGCGATTGCGTCAGATCCTGTTGAATTTATTAGGTAATGCGGTCAAGTTTACCCAGCAGGGGCAGATCGTGATGCGGGCCAACGCCCTGGAAGGGGAGATGGCCCATTTCAGCGTTCAGGACTCCGGCATCGGCATTTCCGAAGATCGGCTGGAAGCGATCTTTTTGCCGTTCATGCAGGCGGAAGACTCCACCACCCGCCGTTTCGGGGGAACCGGACTGGGGTTGAACATTTGCCAGCAACTGGTGACGCACATGGGCGGGCGGATCTGGGTGGAGAGCCGGGTGGGGGTGGGGAGTGTGTTTCATTTCACGGTGCGCCTGCCCAACGCCATGCCTGTGGAAGAGGTGTCGGCGGCGGGAGGGCATGGCCCGGGTCCGGAGACCGGAGAGCGGGTTTCCAATCCCCGCATCCTGCTGGTGGACGATACCGAGGACAATCGCTTGGTGGTCGGTGCGTTTCTGGAGGGCGGACCGTATCAACTGGTGGAGGCGGCCAGCGGTGCCGAAGCCTTGTTGCAGGTGGAGTCGTCCCGGTTCGATCTGATTTTCATGGACGTGATGATGCCGGACATGGATGGCCTGGAGACCACCCGTCGCATTCGGGCCCTGGAAGGGTTGCGGGGCATGAAACGGACTCCGGTGATCGCCCTGACCGCCAACGCCATGAAAGAAGACGTGGAACAGACCCTGGCCGCCGGTTGTGATCAGCATCTGTCCAAGCCCTTGCGACGCGGGGATCTGCTGGAGGTGTTGGGTCGGTATGTCGGGCATGGGCCGTCGCTCTCCTCCGACGTTCCCCTCCTGGCCAAACGGCCTGCGCCGCTTCCCTTTCCAGCGCGGGTGGTGATCGATCCGGATACCCTGGCCCAGCTCAAGGAGGAGACCGGACGGGGATTCGTGCGCGTCCTGGAGATGTTTCTCAAGAATCTGCCGGGTCGTCTCGATGCGTTGCGCACCGCCTGGGAGATGCACGATTCCGAAGGGTTGCGTCAGGTATCCCACAAGCTCAAGGGCACCTCCAGCACCTTCGGGGCGGCGCGTTTTTCCGGGTTGTGCGCCGAACTGGAGCAACTCGTCGTCCGGGAAGCGGCCCTCGCTTTGCTTCAGGACTCCTTGAACCAAGTGCTGGAAGAGGGCAGCGCGGTTCAAAAACAATTGGAAGCGGTATTGCGTGAATTCCAGCTTCCATGATCCTTGCCTGAATTCGGGAGGTTGTCATGTCCAGCCCGAGTCTGAATCCCGGTCCGAATCCCGGTCCGAATCCCGGTCCGAATCCTGGTCCGAATCCTGATCCGAATCCCGTTTTGCAGCCAGCGCCGGAATCGGGGCTGTCCCGGCGGCAACTGCTGGGTGCGGCCGGCGTGCTGGGTGCCGGAGCCTTGTTGCGCGGCGCCCCGTTTGTCCATGCCTCCGAGCCTCCGGTGTTGCGGGTGCTGGGTACCCACGTCACCCTCCGGGAGGCGATCCGCAAAAAGGCCGAAGAGGATCTGGGATTTTCCATCCGTTTTGAGCCGGGGGGGGATGCCCTGGTCCAGCAGAAGGCTTCCGCCCGTCCCCAGGACTTTGATCTGTACGAACAGTGGAGCAACAGCATTCACATTCTGTGGCGTGCCGGTTCCATCCAGCCCATCGAAATCGAACGTCTGCATCGTTGGGACGAAGTCAACAATCTCACCAAAATCGGTCGTCTGACCCCGGAAGCCCGTATTGGACTGGGTGATGCGCCCCATACGCTGCTTTATGTCCAGCCAAATGGCAGGCTGGGGTCCACGCCGGGCAAGGGGATCAGTTTTTTGCCTTATGTCCACAATGTGGACTCCTTTGGCTACGACAGCCGCGTCATTCCCAAGGGGATCGCCTACGAAACCGAAAGCTGGGGATGGCTGCTGGATGACCAGTGGCATGGCAAGGTGGCGGTGATCAATGAACCGACCATCGGCATTTTCGATCTGGCCCTGGCCGCCGAGTCGAAGGGGCTGATGCGGTTCCGGGATATGGGCAACATGACCGAAGACGAGGTGGATCAACTGTTTGAATTGTTGATCGGCCTGAAACGGCGGGGACACTTCAGCGGTTTCTGGACCTCGGTGCCGGAGTCCGCCAGCATGCTGGCCACGGGTCGGGCCGTGGTGGCGAGCATGTTTTCCCCGGCGGTGGCCGACCTCAACGAACAGGGGATTCCCGCTGTCTATGCCGCGCCCAAGGAGGGATATCGGGCCTGGCATGGGGTGATGTGCCTGTCGTCTCGCACCGGGGGACAGCGCAAGGAGATGGCTTATGACTTCATGAACTGGTGGCTCTCCGGCTGGCCGGGGGCTTTTGTTGCCCGTCAGGGTTATTACATCTCCAATCCGGAGCGCTCCCGTCCCTTCATGAGTCCGGCGGAGTGGGACTACTGGTATGAAGGCAAACCGGCCCGGGAGGATCTCACGGGACCGGAAGGCCGCATCTCCGTGCGTCGGGGCATGGTGCGCAACGGCGGCTCGTATTGGCAACGCTTCGCCAATGTGGCGGTTTGGAACACGGTCATGGATACCTATGAGTATTCCTTGCCCCGTTGGCACGAATTTCTGCTCTCCTGAGGCATTAAGGAAAACGGCGATGTTCAAACCCGCATTTCGCATGCCACGCACCATCGGGGTGCGGATTTTCGCCGGATTCGGCGTGATCCTCCTGATTGTGGTGGCGGAGGCGGTGGTCGGCAAGCTGGGATTCGATAACGCGGTCTTCTATTTCAACCGGCATCGGGAAGCCAACCAGGTGGTGCGGGAGATCCTGGAACTGGAACGCAATGTTTTGGAGTTGCAACGGGGGGTGCTGGCCTACACCTATTCGGGTTACGCCGGTGTGGCGGCCCGGGTCAAGGAGCAGCGTCAACTGTTGACCACCCAGATGACCCGGGCCAGGGAGTTGATTCACGATCCGGCGCGTCTGGCGATTCTGGATCGCATGGATGCCCATCTGGGGATCTATTCCGACAGCTTCAGCTCCGCCATCGAGGAGCGCACCCTGCGGGATGAAATGGCTTTTTCCCAGATGGCCCGGATTGGCGACAGTACCGTGGAGATTCTGTCACGTCTGAGCGAGGAACGGCGCTCTCTGCCGGATCCGGAAGGATCGTTGCTCTCCAGTCGTTTGCAGGAGAAACTGCTCTACGCCCAACGGGACGCGCTGCGTTTTTTGATCAAACCCAACTCCCGGTTGGTGCGGGAGAATCTGGAACAACTGCCCCGCATCGAACGACTGCTGACCCAACTGGGAACCCACCTGGGGCAGGGCGGTCCCGACACGGAAATCGTCCAGGCGCTCCAGACCGGGATCGCCCGTTTCGATCAGGCTTTCAATGGCATGGTGCAGGCCACCCGCGCCTACATGCATCTGGTCTATGTGGTCATGGGGGGCGAGGCGGCGGAGATCGCCTATCTGGCCCGGGAGCTCAAGGATTATACCTTGCGGGATCAGGCCCAAGCCGAAGCGGACATGACCACGGCCATCGTGCAATCCCAGACCATCGCCCGTTGGGTCTCTTTCGGGGCCTTGCTGCTTGGTCTTTATCTCGCATGGCGGATCAGCCGGGACATCTCGAATCCCATCCGCGCCATGACCCTCACTTTGCAACATTTGGCCCGAGGGCGCATGGATGCGGAAATTCCCGGCACGGGCCGCTCCGACGAAATCGGCACCATGGCCCTGGCGGCCCACGTCTTCAAGGAAAAAGCCCACGAACTGGCCAATGCCAGCCGCTATAAATCCGAATTTTTGGCCAACATGTCCCACGAGTTGCGCACGCCCCTCAACAGTTTGTTGATTCTGGCCAAGATGTTGGCCAAAAACGAAGAGGGCAATCTGACCCGGGGGCAGGTGGATTCGGCCCAGGTGATCCACGAAAGCGGCAGCGATCTGCTGCGTCTGATCAACGATATCCTGGATCTTTCCAAGGTGGAGGCCGGGCGCATGGAGGTGCTTTGGGAAAACCGGGGATTCGAGTCGTTTTTACGGAGCATCGAACGGCTGTTCCGTCCGGTGGCCGAGCAGAAAGGCCTTGCCTTCCGGTGCGACATCGAGCCGGGAATGCCCACCGAACTGCGCAGCGATTGGGCCAAGGTGGAACAGGTGATCCGCAATTTTCTTTCCAACGCCTTCAAGTTCACGGCTCAGGGTCATGTTCGGGTGCAGGTGACTCGGCCCCGGGTGGGCACGGTGTTTCTCAATCCCGGACTCTCCGTGGACAACTGCGTGGCCATTGCGGTGAATGACTCCGGAATCGGCATTCCGGAGGACAAGCAGGAGCAGATCTTTGAGGCGTTCCGGCAGGTGGATGGCACCACCAGTCGCCAATATGGTGGCACCGGATTGGGGCTTTCCATCTCCCGCAAGTTCGCGGAGTTGATCGGCGGCGAGATCCGGGTGGAAAGCCATTTGGGGCAGGGGTCCACGTTTTCGCTGCTGATTCCCACCCTGCCCCCGGAATCTCTGGATCCACGATTCCGCCATGCCCTGGTGTCCCCGGAGGGGGAAAACGACGTCACCGCGTCGGAGTCCACCTTCCGGGATCCGACCCGTATCCTGTTGATCGTGGATGACGATTCGCGCAATCTTTTTGCGTTGCGGCAGTTGCTCGAAAGTCGGGTGGGGGCCATCCACACCGCCCGCAACGGACGGGATGCCATCGAGATGTTGGAAGCCCATCCCGATGTGGATCTGGTGTTGATGGACATCATGATGCCGGAGATGGATGGTCTGGAGGCCATGCGTCAGATTCGTTTGCAGAGCCGGTTCAGTCGTCTGCCCATGCTGGCCTTGACCGCCAAGGTCATGCCTGGGGATCGGGATCAGTGCCTGGAGGCGGGTGCCAGCGACTATCTGTCCAAACCGGTGGAGCCGTTCAAGTTGTTCAGCGCCTTGTCCGACTGGCTGGGTACGCCCAAGCCGGTTTCCATCCTGCGGCCCCGTGGCGGGGAGTCGCCCGAATCGGGAGAGGAACCACCGTCCGGTGAGCCTCTCCGGGAGGTGCTTGCCGTCACGGTGCTGATCGTGGATCCGGATATGCGCAGTACCTTCAGTCTGGCCCAGGTGCTGGAAAAAAGAGTCGGACGGATTCTGGTGGCGCGGGATGAGGGCAAGGCCCTGGAGATGCTGGAGCGGGAACCGGCCATCAATCTGATTTTCATGGACAGCCAAATTTTCCAGGCTGGAGGTTTGGAAGCTTTGTGCGCCGTGCGACAGCGTGAAACAACCCGTGCGCTGACGGTCATTGTCTTGCTCGCCGACAGTCAGCCCGACGCTGTTGTCTCTTCGATCCTACAGGCGGGAGTCGATGATTGCCTTATCAAACCCGTGGCTCCGGACGTTTTGCTGCGGATTTTGAATCAATGGCGTCCGCAGGGCAATCCGCTTGATCCGGATCCGTGCAATACGCCCGAATCGGTGTCATGATGCAGATGTGATGATATGATCGTGTTTTGCGTCTACCATTTGGGACAATTTGAGATCATTCGGGACACGTTCCTATGGCGATTCCGCGACCTGCGTCTCTCCGTGACAGGGCTCCCTGGCTGACCGGCATGTTGACGACGCGTTTTTTGCGTTCGAGTTTTTTTTTGAGCGTGATTCTGGTGGTTTTGATTCCGGTGCATGCCCTTTGGGTCACCCATCCGGCCTTCCGCGATCTGTTGATCCGGTTCACCGAAGAGAATGCCGTGCGGTTGGCCAACCGCATGGCCGATTCGGTGGTGTTTGATGCCTCCACCGGCAAGCCATTGATCACGAATGCGTTGCGGGCCGATATGGCGCAACTCGCCAAAGGGTTTCAGCTTTACAAGTACCGGCTTTTTGATGCCCAGGGATCCATTTTGCTCTCTTCGGTCGAAGGCGATGTGGGTACTATCAACAAACATGATTATTTTCATCAGATTGTCGCCCAGGGGCGCACCCACAGTCTGACCGTGAAAAAGAATCACCCCACCCTGGAACAAGAACGGTTTCAGCGGGATGTGGTGGAGACTTACGTACCCATCATGCGTGACAACCATTTTTCTGGGGCTTTCGAGCTTTATTCCGACATCACCGAATGGCTTTGGGCCATGGAGTGGATTGTGTCCAGAACCTCGTGGGTGCTGGGGGGCATGGCCATGGTGTTGTTGTTGGTCATTGTGGTCACCCGTTCTCAGGTGATGCGCCGTGTGGGTCTGTTCACGCACGCCATGGCCGCAACCGCCTTGGGAGAGTTTCAGCATCGGCTTTTCCTATCCGGACGGGATGAGTTGACCGATATGGCCCTGAATTTCAACCGTATGAGCGATGAGTTGCACAAGCTCCATTGGGGATTGCAAAACGAGAAAAACAAGTTGACCACGATCATCCTGAGTGCCCGGGAGGGGATCGTGGTGACCGATGATCAAGGACAGGTGGTACTGGTCAATCCCGCGGCGGAGCGGTTGCTGGGCAAGTCCGGGGAGCAGGTCCAGCGGGAGGGCTTTGTGCGGGTGGTGGATGATCCGGAGTTCGTGGGCCGCTTCTTGGAACAAGAAGGGGTGGATATGCCCGAAACGCTGGTCTTCAATCAACATGTGCTGCAATTTTATGCCTCCACCATTCGCAACCGGGAGGGGGAGAGGATCGGATCGGCGGCTTTGATGCGGGATATCACCGAGGAAAAGAAGCTCGAAGAGAAATTGCGTAATCAATCCATCACCGATGCCTTGACCACGTTGTTCAACCGTCGCCACGCCATGGATATCCTGGGCATCGAATGGCAACGCTGTCAGCGTACCGGAATCGGATTTGCCTTCGCCTTGTTGGATGTGGATTTTTTCAAGCGGTTCAATGATGAATACGGTCACGACCAGGGCGACCGGGTGTTGAAGGCTGTGGCCAGGAGTCTGCTTTTGTACTATCGGCAGATCGATGTCTGCTGTCGTCACGGAGGGGAGGAGTTTTGCGTCATCATGCCCGGCACCACCCTTGCAGGGGCGGTGCTGGCGGCTGAACGGCTACGGCAGGGGATCGAGAGGATGCGGATCGATGGCCTGCAGGTGACCGTGAGCATCGGGGTGACGGTCAGTGATCCGTCCATGTTGCAGCATGATGATGTGGTGAAACGGGCCGATGTCGCCCTGTATGCGGCCAAGCATGGGGGGCGTAACCGGGTGGTCGAGTGGAACGCATCTTTTGAGCCAACCGGAAAACCATGTGTGGCCCCGTCAGGGGAGTGTGTTTGACCCCCCCCCGTCAGTGGGTTTTGACGATGATGCATTTACACGTTGCTTGCGTTGGTTCGCCGGTTGCGTTGATGGGTGAAAAGAGACTCCATGACCACGATTTTCAGACGATCATAGGGGGTTGGCTTTTGGAAGACCTCCACATCTTCGGGCATGCCGCCTTTGGCGGCGATTTGGGTTTCGTCCATGGCGGTCACCACGATGATCCGGGTGCGGGTCAATTCCGAGGACTCCCGCAGGGCGCGGATCATCTGGAATCCATCCATGGCCGGCATCATCAGGTCGGCGATGATCACTTCGGGTTTGTGCAGGCCGGCCTGGATCAGGCCGTCGTAGCCGTCCTCCGCCACCACCAGTCGCACCGGCAATCCCCAGTTGGCCACCACTGCTTTGGTGATTTCCCGCAGATTTTCATCGTCTTCCACCAGCAACAGGGTCAGTTCCAGAAGATCGGGATCCTGGAGTTGTTCGCGGCGTTTGGCCAGCAGTTGGTTGATGGAACTCATGGGGATACGGCAGTGGCCCCCGGCGGTTTTCCAGGATTTGATGATTCCCCGTTCCATCCAATAGTGGATCGTTCGTTGGGAAACCCCCAACATCTGGGCCGCCTTGGAGGTGGTGACCACTGGATCGGCAACTTCCGGTGTCCGTGACAATGGCATGGTGTTTCCATCGAATTCAGGAGGTGGATCGGAGAAAATGCAAAAATTACAAAAATTGCAAGAATTCCGCTAATTCCAATTTTAAATGGTAATCATACTCCGTCTAGAAAGCTTGGGCAAGGAAAAACTTGACCGATTAACACATAAACGTTAATTAATGTATTCGTGCCTAAAGTTTGGGCGGACAGCTTTAAGGAAAAATATGCAAAAAAAGCAAATCACGAATGGAAAAATCTTGCAATATACGAAAAACGGGAAAATAATATGAGCCATGCCGTAGGTGCTGGCGGTGCTTGATCAGGAAGCAAGCAGAAATCCCTTGGATTCGGTGTGGCCAGGATGGCCAGTCACCCCTATCCTTTTGAATCATGAAGAGTGGAGAATACCCATGGAACCCAATATCGGAATCGGCAGTGTGGTCAGGTCAGGGCTTTTCACCGGGAGCCTGAAAAATGATGGGGTGGTCGAGCATCATCCCATCGTGGTCACGGTTTCGCGGAATTTTGGTTGCAATGGAGGCAAGATCGCGGAATTGTTGGCGGAACGGCTGAGTGTGAACTGCTATGGCCATTCGATGATCGATGATTTGATGAATAAAACGCATACGACCAAAAAACTCATGTCGCTGATGGATGAAAAATTGCCCCGCGCCATCGACAGTTTTTTGTATTCGTTGCTCGTCAAACCCGAACAGTCCGTGACCGGTTATTACAAAAATATCATCAAGACCATTCTGAACATCGCCAAGAGTGGTGGCGTGATCGTGGGACGGGGAGCCCGGTTGATTCTGGCCCATGATCCCCGGGTGTTCCGGATCCATCTGGAAGGCTCCAAGGATGTGTGCGTCAGGCGGGTCGCGGAACGGGAGGGGATCGATCCCAACGCGGCCAAACGCAAGATCGCCGAAATCGAAAAGGAACGCTCCCGTTTTCTCAAGGGCTTGTTCAAACGTTATCCCAATACCCGCACCTATTATGACCTGGTGCTCAACACGGATCGTCTCGACCCGGTACACGCGGTGGAGATCATCATCAACGCCATGGAGAAAATGGGCTATATCGACCATCTCCAGTCCGATGCCCAACCCCATCGGGAGACGGTCCCCGAATGCAAGTCTTTGCCGCCTTTGCATTTGGGACTGCATCTGCTGGTGGTCGAAGACGAGATGGAGTTCTTTTCGTTGATCAACGGCTGGCTGGAAACCTGGCCTGGCTCCGGTGGCAAGGAGTCGGGACAATCTCCGCCATTGCATTTGACCCATGCGAAAAGTTACAAGGAGGCGGAGTCGTGTCTGGATCACAATCAATACGATTTGATTCTGCTCGATCTCAATCTGGCCGACAGCCAGGGTTTGGAACAGACCTTCGGACGGATCAACCAGAAAATTCATGACACCCCGATCATTGTTTTCACCGGCATGGATGATGACCAGAAGGCCATCCAGGCGGTGGAGCAGGGGGCGCAGGATTATCTGGTCAAAGGACAGGTGAACAAGAAAACTCTGGTGCGCTCCATCAAACACGCGCTCTCCAGGTACAGGATCATGAAAACGTATTCCAAGAAATAAACCACGTTCATGAGGAGTTGGCCATGGCCCGGATTCTGATCATTGACGATGATGAACCCTTTCGGGTCCACCTTGGAATGCTGTTGAGAAATGCCGGTCATATGGTATTGGAGGTCGAGTGCGCTCTACATGCTTTGGACAAGATCGCACTCGATCCTTTCGATTTGCTGATGACCGACATTTTCATGCCGAAGATGGATGGGTTTGAATTGCTCTCCACCTTGCTTCGGAGGCATCCAAGCATCCGGGTGATCGCCATGAGTGGCGGTGGTTCGGGGATGACCCCGGCTTTGGCGCTCAATGTGGCGCGCAAACTCGGGGCGGTCGAATGGATCAGAAAACCGTTTCAAACAAGCGAGGTGCTCCGGGTGGTGGATCGCGCCTTGCTGTCAACTCCAACTTGAACCAAGCTGTATTTATTAAGAAAGGCGCACGATCATGGCACACATTCTGGTGGTGGATGATGATGAGAGCTTCCGGATCTATCTGGTGACCCTGCTCCGGCAGGCTGGCCACACGGTCTTGGAGGCGGACAATGGGCAGACAGGCTTGGAGTTGTGTGCGGCTTCGCCTGTGGAACTGATCATCACCGATATCTTCATGCCCAAAATGGATGGGATCGATCTGCTCGCGGCGGTGCGGACAGAGCGTCCCCAGGTCAAGGTGATCGCCATTTCCGGGGGGTACAAGGCGATGAACTCCCGTTTGACTCTGGAAATGGCCACCTCTTTTGGCGCCATGGACATCATCACCAAGCCATTCCAGGCCGGAACGGTTTTGCAGAAAGTCACCAGGGCGCTTGAATCCACGGATGCTGAACCAACAAAGGATAAGTGAAGATGGAAACCGTTTTCCCATATCAAGAGTTGCTCGACTTGCAGAAATTGAGCGAAATGAAACAGGAGCTGGAAGGCGGATTCCAGACCGTGGTGCGTCACTATCAGGCCGGGATTCTGCATCGGCCCGAAAGAATCCGTCAGGCGATCCGCGACCAGGATGCCGAACGGGTCGCCATGGAAAGTCACTCCTTGAAGAGTGTTTGTCGTCAGGTTGGTCTGGTGCGGATGGGTGAAATGGCCGCCGAGTTGGAAGCCATGGGGGTGGCCGGCAATCTCGCACAGGCCGAATCCCTGGTCGAACGGTTGATCGCCGCCAGTGTCACGGCCAACCAGGAGTTGACTTGTCATTGTGCCGGGGTCGAGTTGCCCCGACCGTTTTTCGAGAAAGGGGAAAGTTCGTCCAACCCGTAGCCGTGACTGTTGCTGAAAGTTGAGGTCGAGATGAATACCACCGCTCCGGCGGGCCGGAAAGGTCTTATTCTGGTCGCTGATGACGACATCTTGATGCGTGAGGCTCTGGTCGTCTTTTTCCAAAAGAATGGCCATGAGGTCGTCGTGGCCAAAGATGGCCAGGAAGTCTTGCAGATTCGCGCCCTGACCGTGCCGGATCTGATCGTTTTGGACGTGTGCATGCCCAATCTGGACGGCTTCGAGACCTGCCGCGCCCTGCGCAGGGATTGGGTCGCCCCCCGGATTCCGATCATCATGCTCACGGGCCTGTTCGACACCCAATCCGTCGATCAGGCTTTCGAGGCGGGCGCGGATGATTATGTCACCAAACCCATTCATTGGGCGATCCTGCGACAACGGGTGTTGCTGTTGCTGCATCGCAGCGATGTGGAGGCCAGAATTCGCCATCAGGCCAATTTCGACGGCCTCACCGATCTGCCCAACCGCGTCTTGTTTCTGGATCGGCTGACCCATGCCCTGTCGTTGGCCTGTCGCAATGGTGAGTCCCTGGCGGTGTTGTTCATCGATCTGGACCATTTCAAACCGATCAACGATACCCTGGGTCATGGGGCCGGGGATGAACTGTTGCGTCAGGTCGCCCAGCGACTGAGGCAGTGCGTGCGTCAATCCGACACGTTGGCCCGGCTGGGTGGGGATGAGTTCACCATCATCGTGGCCAATCTGTGTCAACCGCCGGATCCGGAGATCGTGGCGGAAAAGGTGCTGGCAGCCCTTTCCAGACCGTTTTGTCTGCATGGCACCCACGCCATCATTTCGGCCAGTGTGGGTATCGCCTTGTATCCGGATCATGGCACCGAACTGGAAATCCTGCTCAGGAATGCGGATCAGGCCATGTATCAGGCCAAAAGCTTGGGCAGGAACCGGTATCAACGCTTCAAGCACTCGGGAGGGCCGGCTGCATGAGCGGACGCCAGGGGCGTCCGGGATTCAAGAAACAGCACGCGTGATTGGCTTCAAGGGGGAGGAGAGGGATCATGCCAGATCCGTTTCGGGGTTTGTTGGGGGGGTGTCAGACTCCCATGCGTTTTTTTCTGGGTCTGGCTTTGATCGGACTGGGAGAGACGGCGGTGACGGTTTTGCTGTTTCCGGATCATGGTGGTCTCATTTCACCGGTCATGCTGTTGACCCATTTTCTGTGCATGACAGCCTGGAATCTTCTGATTATTCTGATCTTTTTTCATCTCCCCCTCTTTCGGGAGCTGAGAGACCGGCAGTGGATCCACGCCACCCATCACGCCTTGAGCCGTCGCATGCGGGATGTCGGAGTGGTGCAATCCCTTGGCGAAATGACCCTGCAATTTCTCCTCGAACATCTGGGCGCCCTCAATGGGGTGATCTATCTGGCGGAAGAGGGGAATCGTCTCCAGTGGCTGTCCGGGATCGGCATCCCTTCGGAGCGGGAACTGTCCCAAACTCTGGAACCGGGTGAAGGACTCCTCGGACAGGTGGCCATCACCCGTAAACCGGTACGGCTCAAGGATGTGCCGGTGGAGCCGTTGCGGCTCAAGGCGGAACTGCTGGCGGGCTGGCCCCGGGATCTGATCATCACCCCTTTGATCCACGACGACCAATTGCAGGGAGTGTTGGCTCTGGGCAATCGGGAGCTTTTCCAGGATCGTCACCGGTGTTTCCTGGAGCGGGCCGGCGAGACCATCGCCCGGGCCATTGCCGGGGTGCGGGCCAACGCGGTGCGGCAGCAACTCCTGGAAGAAAGTCGCATGAAAACCCAGGAGTTGGCCATCAATCAGCAGGTGCTCCGGGATACCATCGAACTGTTGGAACAGACCAGCGGTTTCAAGTCCCGTTTTCTCGCCAACATGTCCCACGAATTGCGTTCCCCCCTCAACAGTCTGTTGATCCTCGCCCAACTGCTCAAGGAAAACAAACAGGGCAATCTCACCCCCAAACAGGTGGAGTTCGCCTCTACCATCCATGCCGCCGGATCCGATCTGTTGACCATGATCGACGAAATTCTCGATCTGGCCCGCATCGAGGCGGGACGGATTCGCGTTTTCAAGGATCCGGTCAAGCTTTCCGAATTGGCCATCGGTCTGGAACGGCTGTTTGTGCATGTGGCCCGGGAGAAGAAACTGGATTTCGAGGTGTTGTTGCAAGGCATGTTGCCCGTGGCCATCCGCACCGACCGGATGCGGGTGGAACAGATTCTTAAAAACCTGATCACCAACGCCATCAAGTTCACCCATGCCGGCGGGGTGACGGTGACCATCCGACCGGTGCCAGATGGGGTCGGCACCCTGATCGCCATGTCCGTGGCGGATACCGGGGTGGGCATTCCCAGGGATCAGCACGCCGAGGTGTTCGAGCCGTTCCGCCAGTTGGATGACGGCTCCAATCGGAAATACGGTGGCAGCGGATTGGGTCTGGCCATCAGCAAGGAGTTGGCCCAACTGTTGGGAGGACGCATCGAACTGGTGAGCGAACAGGGACAGGGCAGTCTGTTTACCTTGTATCTGCCCCTGGAAAGCGTGGAATCTTCCCCGTTGCCCCAGGCCACTCCGGTGACGCCCCGGAACGAAGAGCGCAACCAGGGTATCGACGCCATCCCGGATGACCGGCGTCGTTTGGGACCGGATGACCGTTCGGTCTTGCTGGTGGGCATGGATTATCACCGGATTCGCGCCATCGGGGAAGCGGCCCGGGTCTTGGGACTCGGGGTGATTGTTGCCGGGGATCAGAGCGCCGCGCTTTTCCTGGCCAATTTTTTGCGTCCGGTGGGTTTGATCATGGTGGGGGATCTGCCCGGCGTGGCTACGTTTCCCCTGGTGAAACGGTTGCGGACCACTGCGGATCGGGATGCCCTGCCGGCTTTGTATCTTCATCCCGCCAACGCGACCCTGGAAATCGATGGTGCCGCAGAAGAGGTCCAACTGGTTCCTTTGCTGCGGGAGAGTGATCAAACCAGCCCGGAGTGCCAACGATTCCTGCAATCCGTTCTGGCGGTGCCCGCGGCTTGTGCGCTGGAAGATTCCGGAGCGGATCCGACGCGTGATCGTGGGGGCGTGGGCTTTCCGTCCGACCCGCTCCTCAAGGGGCATCCGGCTGTGTGCAATCTGGTTGGTCGGCGTGTTTTGTTGATTGATGATGATATCCGCAATATTTTTGCTCTGACCAGTTTTCTGGAAGAGCAAGGATGTCAGGTGATCATGGCGGAGAGTGGTCGGGTTGGGATGGAGCGGTTGCGTCAGCAACCCTTGCTTGACATGGTATTGATGGACATCATGTTGCCCGACATGAATGGTTATGATTGGTTGGGAGAGATTCGCCGTCAGCCGGCCTGGCGTCATCTTCCCTTGCTGGTTCTGACCGCCAAGGCCATGCAGGGGGAGCGGCAACGCTGTCTGGAGGCCGGGGCGTCGGACTATCTTTCCAAGCCGGTGGATACATTGAAACTGCTTTCCATGATGCGTCCTTGGCTCGATAAGAATCGGTGACTCAATGAAACCTTACATCCTGATCGTGGATGACCTGGACAACAATCTGACCGCCACCGCCGGTTTGCTGGCCGACATGGGCGCGGAGATGGTGTTGGCGCGCAATGGCCGCGAGGCGTTGCTCCAGATGACCAAACACGATTTCGCCGTGGTGCTGCTCGACGCCCATATGCCGGACATGGATGGTTTCGAGGTGGTGCGGCTCATG
Organism: Magnetococcales bacterium; assembly: GCA_015231755.1. Classification (NCBI taxonomy): domain Bacteria; kingdom Pseudomonadati; phylum Pseudomonadota; class Magnetococcia; order Magnetococcales; species Magnetococcales bacterium. The sequence goes on from JADGAZ010000009.1 coordinate 92,221, forward strand.
GCGGGGGTAAGCCGTACCCGGACCATTCCGATCATCTTCATGTCGGCGGTTTTCAAGGATGACCAACACGCTCTGGTCGGTTACGACCTCGGGGCCGTGGATTATCTGGTGAAACCCTTTCCCCCGGAGTTCTTGCGGGCTAAGGTCAAGGTGTTTCTGGAACTTTTCCGCCAGAAGGAGCGGATTCATGCCCAGGATCAGGCGTTGCGGCTGTTTCGCAATCTGTTGGACGAGTCCAGTGATGAGATTCTGATTTTTGATCTTGATTCCGGGTTGTTGCTCGATGCCAATGTGACCGCCTTTGAACGTCTGGGCATGCCCCGGGAAGAGTCCATCGGGGCGTTTCATCTGGAGGATTGTCATCTCATCATTGGCAAGGACCGGCAGATGGATCTGCTTGTGGAGCGCATCCGCGCCCATGGCCGTTTGATCGTGGAAGGGGAGTATTTCGACCGGAGTCGGCAACTTCACTATACCGAAACCAATCTCCAGTTGTTCGAGCAGCCCGGTCAGGCGCTGCTGTTGGCCATGTTACGGGATGTGACCCAGCGCAAGCAGATCGAATTGGCCTTGTGTCGCGCCCAGGCTGAGGCCGATCAGGCCAATCAGGCCAAAAGCGATTTTCTGGCCGCCATGAGCCATGAAATCCGTACCCCGATGAACATCATCATCGGCATGAGCGACGTGTTGCTGGAAACCCATCTGGGGCCGGAGCAAAAATATTATCTGTCGATGTTGCGCACCGCCGGGGACAATCTGATGGTGCTGATCAACGATATTCTGGATTTGAGCAAGGTGGAGGCCAATAAATTGCAAATCCTGGTGGAGCCGGTTCATGTGCGGGCCGTGGCTACCGAGGTGATCGACATGCTGCGGGTGTTGGCCGGCAACAAGGGGATCAGTCTGGAGATGCGTCTGGATCCGACGTTGCCGGAATGGATCCAGTCGGATGGGATGCGGGTTCGGCAATGTTTGTACAATCTGCTCAGCAATGGTTTGAAATTCACCGAGCGGGGATGGGTGGTGGTGGATATCGGTCGGAAGCCGAACGATGCCGACACCCTGTTGGTGGTGGTGGCGGACAGTGGCATCGGGATTCGTCCCGACCATTTGGAGCGCATCTTTGAGAGTTTCACCCAATCCGATTCGGGCATCTCCCGGCGGTATGGCGGCACCGGGCTGGGGCTTTCTCTGACCCGGCGGCTGGTGGAGATGATGGGGGGACGGATCTGGGTGGAAAGCCGTTTTGGCGAGGGGAGCCGGTTCTTTTTTACCTTGCCCCTGCGACCGGCGGCGGCTCCGGATCAGAGCCGGGAGTATCCCGGAGGCGGGCGGGGCAAGCCGGATGGGGTGGTGCGTCCCTTGAAGATTTTGCTGGTGGAGGATATGGAGGAGAACCGGGAGCTGGTGAACCTGTATCTGGAGAGTTCCCCCCATCATCTGAGCATGGCCACCAATGGGGCCGAGGCGTTGGATCGGGTCATGCGGGAGGCGTTCGATGTGGTGCTGATGGATATCGAGATGCCGGTCATGAACGGTTTGCGGGCCACGACCCTGATTCGCGCCTGGGAAAAAGAGAGCCGGCGGGAGTCATCGCTTGTCATTCTGGCCCTGTCCGCCCACTCCATGGAAGGGGAGGCGAAGCTGTGTCGGGAGGCGGGTTGCAACGACCATCTGGGCAAACCCATCAGCAAGAAGAATCTGCTCGCCGCCCTGGAACGGTATGGCAACCGGTGAGAACAAGGGGGATCAGGATGGCATGTCGATCCCTTTTTCCACCCGGTTGACCCGCCATAACGCCAGCCAGAGACAGACCACCGCCCAGGTGACGGCGATGAGCAGGGCATTCCAGTAGGCCGGGGTGGCGAGAAAGACCGACGGGGCATGGTACAAAGGGGTGCGGATCAGGGTCAGGGCGTGGGTGACCGGATTGACCACCATCAAGGCCCACAGCCAGCCCGGGGCGTGATCCAGGGGAAACAGGGCGCCGGAAAGCATCCACATGGGCATCAGCAAGATCGACATCACCGCATGGAACCCGGCGGTGCTTTCCATGTTCCAGGCGATGAGGAATCCCAACGCCGTGAACCCCAGACAAGAAACCAGAAAACCGAACAAAATCCATACCAGCCCGCCCCACTCCAAAGGAATGCCCAGAAAGGGCGCGGCCAGCAGCAGGGGTGCGGCCTGGATCATGGCGATGGCGATGCCTCCGGCCACCTTGCCCAGCACGATGGCCATGCGGGGGGCCGGAGAGGCCAGCACCCCTTGCATCAGCCCCTGGGCCCGATCCTCGATCAAGGTGATGGTGGAAAAAATCCCGGCAAACAGCATCAGCATCAACAAAACGCCCGGATAGAAATATTCGGCGTAGGAGAGGTGTTCCATGCCCGGCGCCCGGAACGAGGGGGAAAAACCCGCCCCGAGAAAGGCCCAGATCAGCAGGGGTTGGGCCAGACTGCCCACCACCCGGTGGGGTTGGCGGAAAAAACGCACCAGTTCCCGTTTGGCCAAAGAGAGGGCGGGACGGATCATCGGTTTTGCTCCTCCTCGTCGCTGAAGAGATCCCGACCGGTCAGGTGGATGTAGACATCCTCCAGGGTCGGCTGTTTGATGGCCAAGGCATGGATCCGTTCCCGATGGTCTTGCAGGAGTTTGGCCATCAGTGGCAACAACTCCCGGCTTTCCCCCTGGATGCGCAGTTCATGATTCTGGACTTGCAGGGTGATGCCGGCACGAGTGGTCAGGCCCTGGGCCACGGTTTCAAGCCCCTCACCCTGGACCACCAGAATCTCCGCCCCCAGTTGGCGGGAGAGATGAGTTGGCGAGTCCAAAGCCAGCAGTTTTCCTTGGCGCAGGATTGCCACCAAATCGGCTTGTTCCGCTTCGGCAAAGACGTGACTTGTCATCAGAATTGTGACACCATGTTTTTTCTGTAGCCTCTTCAAGGTGGCCAGAAAGGCCAGTCGTCCGCCGGGATCCAGTCCTGCCGTGGGTTCGTCCAGCAGCAACAGGGCCGGCGCGTGCAGCAGCACCTTGACCAGTTCCGCCTGTCTGGCCAGTCCCCCCGACAGGGTTTCCACCCGATCCCCCAATCGTTCCCGCAGATCGCTCCAAGCCAGGGCGTCGGGCAGGCGTTGCCGGAACAGATCCGGGGGGATGTCGTGCAGATCCGCGTGGATTTTTAAGTTTTCCTCGACTGTCAGATATTTGTCCAGGGCCGGTTTTTGGAATACCACCCCCATGGCGCTTCGGGCCGCATTCGGGTTGGCGATCAGATCGTGGTCGAAAATGTGAATCGTTCCGGTGCTGGGTCGGGTCATGCCGCACAGGATCTTGAACAAGGTGGACTTGCCGCTGCCATTGGGGCCTGTCAGGACAAAAAAGGTGCCTGTCGGAATGGTGAGATCCAGCCGGTCCAGCGCCTTGCGGGGTGCTTGTCGACGGGTGGCCCGATAGCAGTGGCCAAGTTGGCGGATGACGACCGCCGGTGAAGAGTCGTCAGGGATCATGGTGTGTCTCCCAACCGTTCGGCGCGGATGAACAGAATGGCGGACCCGAGCAGCGCCCCCCCTCCGGCCCGCCAGAGGAGGCCATCCCACGACAGGAACAATCCCGCCACGGGCAGGGCCACGCCAAGCAAGTGGATGACCCGGTGCAACAGGCCCAGACGGCCTGATCGTAGTCGGTCGTATACCCCGAAGAATTGGCTCAAGGTCCAGCCCGGCAGAATCAGCAGCCCGAACACAAAACGCCACCGTTCATCCGGCCACACCGGCCAGGAACAAGCGGTCAGGATCGCCAACAGCCCAAGCAGATCCCCGATCCGTCCGTAGTGGTTGTGGGTATCCAGGCCGTGACTCCGTGCGGCCCAGGTGATGGCCACCAGGGCAACAAATCCAGGGAGCAGGGCGGGCCAGAGCCAGCGGGGATCGGCCTGGGGGGTGAACAGCACCAGGGGAATGAAAACCAGGGAGAAAAACAGTCCCGGCACCACCAGGGGGGAGAAGGAGGGAAGTTGGACCGGGTGGGTATCGGTTCCCATGCCGGTCAGGCGCGTCACCATCAAGAGGATGCCGGCCCAGCCGAAAATGCCCCAGGTCAGATGGGTGCCCACCATGGCGAAGCGGTCATGGGGCAGGAATCCATGGGCATACTCCCCCAAGAAGATTCCCCCCAGCACAAACACGCCGGTCAACGACAGAATCGACAGGGCCAGCAGGGCCATCACCCGATCCCGACGGGGACTTCTGAACAACAGCACGTATGCCTGAAGCAGAAAAAAAAGACAGGCCAGTCCCACCCCCAGGGAGGCCGCCAGCAGGTTCCAGCGGTGCAGATTGGTGCCGACTCCCAGAAAAACCGTCAGGGCGCCCAAAGCCAGGAATCCCAGGATCCAGGGGGTCAGGCGCGGCCAAGGGAGGGGAACCCGAGTCCAGAGGGGCAGTTGGCGCAACGCCACCCCCATCAGTCCCATGGTCAACACTCCCAGGACAAACAGATGCACCGTGGCCACTGTGCCCGGAAACAGGGGGTGTTCGTGCAGGGTGGTGCCCCAGGCCAGCATCACCGAACCGGTGAGGCCCAGAAAAAAGGCCGCAACCTGGAAAAAACCGTGTTCCGGACCCCGGGGAGCCGGGATCGGGTGGATGTCGGGACGGATGTCCAAAGTGTGGGTTTCCCGTGGGTTGATGAATGACAAGCAGAGGGCTGCGTTTTTCGTGGATCCAGTCTCGCAAAATGGGTGGCGGCGCGTCAAGTCCCCGGCATTTTCACATTTTTTGGGTTGGATCGATTTTCTTGATTTTTCTTGATAGAGGTCAAGGAAGGCCAATCACAATCCCGTTAAATTGCAATGATACAGTGCGGATTTTTTGCGGATGTTTCACATTGACCGTTTTTTTAGTCCACTTCCACTACTTCCAGATGAGGGAAATCCCATGCAAAGAAACGAGAATCAGGAGTCGAATTCGATAGAGGAGCCGGTGCCAGGAATGCAGCAGTTGTTGGACAATCCATTTATGTTGTTGTTCATTGGTGTGCTGTTTCCAACGGTTTTCTATATCTTGTGGGGGATCATGGAGATCATTTCAATCCCTGCGGTTAAATAAAATTTAACAAACAAGGAACTTCTATGCGCAACAATCAAGGAAGGAGGGTTACCGTATGAGCATTCTGCCTCCCTCGCAGAAAATCTGGTGGAAAGAACCGATCCACGGCATCGAAATGATGTGGATCATCCTGGCATTGATCTGGTGTCTGGTGCTGTTCTTGTGGATGCCTTATTGGCATGTGTATGGAAAACAGAATCTTTCCAATGAATCCTACAAGACCTCCCCCGAGAAATTCGAGTCCAAGGCCAACGCCATGGCCAAGGAACACACGGTGCGGACCGATACCAAATCCAACATTCCAGTGGTGCATCCTCCTGCGGGTAGCGATGTCTATCTGTTGGGTCGCATGTGGCAGTGGTGGCCGATCCTGGAGCTGGAAAAAAACAAGACCTACCGCCTGCACATCTCCTCACTGGACTGGCAGCATGGTTTTTCTTTGCAACCCACCAATATCAATCTGCAAATCCTTCCGGGATACGAGACGGTGGTGACCATTACCCCAGACCAATCCGGTGAGTTCGCCGTTGTCTGCAATGAATTTTGCGGCGTCGGCCATCACACCATGTTGGGCAAGATCTACGTGAAATAGGGAGTCGATCACACATGGCCGCCAAGATGTTTCGTCAATGCCCGGATTCGGGCCTGTTCTTCCACAAATCCGCCGAGTCCCTCATGAAGGCCCACGCCGTTTTGGGTGTGGTCTATCTGCTGGTCGGTGGCTTCCTCGGGCTGCTGGTCGCGTTGACCCGCATGCCCTCGTTGCATCTCCTGAGTGCCGAGGATTTTTATCTGGCTCTTTCCATCCATGGAACGGCCATTCTCATCTTCTGGATCATCTTTTTTGAAATGGCGGTGCTTTATTTCGCCGCCTCGACCCTGCTTCGCTGTCGTCCGGCCACCCCGGGCATCGGCTGGGTCGGGTTCCTGCTCATGGTGATCGGCTCTGTCCTGGTGATGACCGCCTTCTTCCGGGGCAACTCCAGCGTCATGTTCACCTCCTATGTGCCCATGCCCGCCGAGCCGATCTTTTACCTGGGCTTGATCCTCTTCGCCGTGGGGGCGTTGATCGGATGTTTCATCTTTCTGGGTACTCTGGTCATCGCCAGACAGGAAAAAACCTACGACGGCTCCGTTCCTCTGGTGACCTTCGGCGCCTTGACCGCCGCCATCATCGCCATCTTCACCATCGCCTCCGGCGCGGTCATCCTCATCCCCACGTGGCTGTGGTCGTTGGGTTTCATCAATCACATCGATCCGTTGATGTACCGCACCGTCTGGTGGGCTTTGGGTCACTCCTCCCAGCAGATCAACGTGGCGGCTCACGTCTCCATCTGGTATGCCGTCGCCGCCATTCTGTTCGGCGCCCGGCCCATGTCTGAAAAGGTCAGCCGTACCGCCTTTCTGCTTTACATCCTCTTCCTGCAACTGGCCAGCGCCCATCACATCCTGGCCGATCCCGGCGTCAGCTCCACCTGGAAGGTCTTCAACACCAGCTATGCCATGTATCTGGCCGTGCTCGCCAGCATGGTCCATGGCTTGACCGTTCCGGGCTGTATCGAAGTGGCCCAACGCAAGAAAGGCTTCAACAACGGCCTGTTCGAGTGGCTCAAAAAGGCTCCCTGGGCCAATCCGGTCTTCTCCGGCATGTTCATCGCCATGATCATCTTTGGCTTCATCGGCGGCATCACCGGTGTGGTCATGGGTACCGAACAGATCAACCTGATCATCCACAACACCATCTTCGTGCCTGGTCACTTCCACGCCACCGTGGCGGTGGGCACGACCCTGACCTTCATGGCCATCACCTACTTCCTGATCCCGGTCTTGTTCCGTCGTGAACTGATCTGGCCCACCGCCTGCAAATGGCAACCCTACATCTTTGGCGGCGGCATGTTGATCTTGAGCCTCTTCCTGTTGGGTGCGGGCACCTTGGGGGTTCCCCGTCGTCACTGGGACATCAACTTCTCCGACGCCCTGTTGCAGTTCCAGTTCGCCGGAACGGCCATCACCATGCTGGGCATCGCCGGTTTCGGTGGATTCCTGGCTGCGGTGGGTGGTGCCCTCTTCTGCCTGATCGCCGTCGGTTCCCTGATCTTCGGCAAACGCCTGGATCCGGGCGCCAGCCTGTTCAGCAGCTTTGGCTTCCCCATGGCTTCCTCCTGCTACAACGTCGAACGTCCGGGCAAACTGGGGCTCGCCCCGGTGGAACAGACCGGTGACGGCGGAGTCCAGGCCAAGGGTACGTTCGTGTTGGCTCTGGTCTTTCTGGCTTCCTTCGTCGTATACTTCTTCATCAATGCCAAGTATCTTTCGTCCATCTGGCCGATGGGCTGATCTTGTCAAATCCGGGGTGGGTTTCGGCCCACCCCGGGCCTGTTTGCCTCCAGGAATGGTGTGATTGATTTTTCCATTTTTATGATGATCGGGAATGTACGGAACATGGCCATGTTGTCCTCGCTCAGGCAGATTCTCGTTTTGTTCAAGCTGCGCATCGGCGTGGCCATGGCCATGACCGCCGGGGCCGGGATTCTGGCCATGCCCGGACCCGCGCCAGCGGCGGGACAGATCACCTTGTTGATTCTGGCTGTGCTGCTCTCCGCGGGGGCCGCGGGGGGGCTGAACCACTATCACGACTACGACATCGACCGCTTGATGGATCGGACCCGCAATCGACCCTTTGTCACCGGAGCTTTGCGCCGTTCGCCTTTCTGGCTGCTTTTTTTCGCCCTGTTGCTGCTGGTCCCCGTGGCCCTGGTGTGGCACTATATCAATCCGGTCGCCGCGATCCATGTGTTCATGGGAGCCTTTTTTTATGGTGTGGTCTATACCGTCTGGCTCAAGCGTCGCACTTGGCTCAACATCGTCATCGGTGGATTGGCGGGCAGCTTCGCCATTCTTTCCGGAACCGCGATTCTCCATCCCCAACCCACTCCGTTGGCCCTGTCGTTGGCCTTCATCCTGTTTTTGTGGACGCCGCCCCATTTCTGGAGTCTGGCCATCGCCTTGAAGAAAGACTATCTGGATGCGGGCATCCCCATGCTTCCCGTGGTGGCGGGGGAGGCCCGGGCCGCCCGTACCGTGTTTTTCAATACCGTGTTGCTGGCGTTGGCCTCTTTGCTGCCGCTCTTTTTCGGCATGGGGTGGATCTATCTGGTGGGCGCCCTGATGGGCAGCACGGTCTTTCTGATGAAAAGCTGGCTGTTGGTGCGTCATCCCACGTCGGATCAGGCCATGATCAGCTTTCGGGCCTCCCTGATTCAACTGGCGCTCTTTTTGACGGCCATCTATATCGAAGGGGGTTTCTTCCAGACGCCACCCGCCAAGGGTGTGTTGGTGGCACTGCTGTAGGCTGTGCTGTCTCGCTTTTTTCTCCTTTGTCTGCAACGTGGTGGATCGTGCCCTGGTTAGACTCCTCCCCTTTCTGGCGGCGTCGGAGTGTGGTGCCGACCCTGCTCCTCGGATGGCTTTGCGTTTTTCCGGCCTGGGCCGAGGCCCCGGTCGGGAAGGGACGTGATCCGGTCTTTGAGAGCCGGGTGGCCCTGGAGACCAGTCAGGCCGCCCTGGGTCGCACCCTCGAAGCCTATACCTTGACCGATCCCGAAGGCAAAAAGGTCGAATTGTCCTCTTTTCTGGGCAAGCCCCTGGTGATCAGCCTGATCTATACCAGTTGCTACCATACCTGTTCGGTCTCCACCCGGTTTTTGGCCTCGGTGGTGGACAAGGCCCGGGAGACCTTCGGGGCGCAAAGCTTTCAGGTGGTCAGCATCGGCTTCGACACCCGCTACGACACCCCGAAAGCCATGGCCGCCTTCGCCCGACAGCAGGGCATCGCCGCGCAACCCGACTGGAGCTTCCTGAGCGCCTCCCCGGAGACCATGGTACGCTTGACCCATCAATTGGGCTTTGTTTTCGCCCCCTCTCCCAAGGGATTCGACCATCTGGTGCAAGCCACCATCGTCGATGCCAAGGGGGTGGTCTATCGTCAGGTGTATGGGGAGTCCTTCCAGACCCAACTGCTTACCGAACCCTTGCGAACCCTGATCCTGGGAACCCCTCCCACGGAGGCCGAAACCCCGGTGGACGAACTGGTGCGCCGGGTTCGGTTCTTCTGCACCACCTATGACCCCAATACCGACTCCTACCGTTTTGATTATTCACTGTTCATCGGGCTTTTTTGCGGCGGATCGGTCATTCTGGGCACCTTCTTTTTTCTGCTGCGGGAGTGGTGGTATGCCCGCAAAAAGAGGCGCGACTGACAGATTCGGGCTGGACGTTTTTGACGCCTTGTCGGTAACTGCTTGACAATCCAACCGAAGACTGCTTGGCAGGGAAAATGCTATCTATTAGCTCGAACAGCGTAACCCTTGCCTTGCGGAGTCAATCATGGAGACTTTGAGGATTATTTCAAAGAAAAACGATTACGAAATTTACGATACTATAGAAAAAATGACCGTGATTAAAGGAATAGAGACGTATCAGACCGCTCTGATACTGCAAAGAAAGCTGATGAAACTCAAGCAGGATGCGGCTGTTTATTCCGTGCGTCCGACCCACCACCGCGCCAACATGGGCTAGCCGATTTCAAGAACCGTTCGACTCCCAAGGGAGAGTGATATGGACCTGGGGGCTGCCTTGCTGGCCACCCTGCGGTATTGGCGGGAGTGCGGAATCGACCGGCTCTCCGGAGAGAGTTATGGCTGGAAAGAGGCCAATCGTCTGACCGGTCCTCTCTTCCCTGCCAGACCGCAACCCCAGTTCATGCCTCCCGCCACCCCGGCGCCACGGGTGGTCGCAGTTCCAGCCGTTCCGGTTGTGCCTGGATCGCTCCAGACTCGGGTTGCTCCCCGGGTGGAGCCTGTTCCCTCTGCCGCCTCACCCTCATTGGATCGATTTCTCACCCCCGCGGTGGCGGTGGAGGAGCGGGGAGTGCTGTTTCAGGGGTGGGCGCGTCAGGTTTCCCAATGTCAGCAGTGCGGGCTTTCCTTGACCCGTCAGGGGGCGATTTATGGCGCCGGCCCTCCGGATGCCCCGGTGGTCTGGATCGCCGACGCCCCCAGCGCAGCGGATGAACGGGCCGGTTTTCCCTTTGGCGGGGAGACCCGGGAGCTGTTTTCCGGAATGGTCCGGGCCGCCGGATGGCAGCGGGGAGAGGTTTATACGACCTATATAATCAAATGTCGCCCCCCCGGGGATCGCACCCCCCGGTCCGACGAGATCCGCCAGTGTCAGGGATACTGGATTCAGGAGTTGGAGACCTTGCGCCCCAAAGCCATCGTGGCCTTGGGCAAGGTGGTGGTGGAAACGTTGCTGGGACCGACGGATCAACTGGCCCGTGCCCGGGGCAAGGTTCACTCCTGGCGGGGGGTGCCGTTGATCGTCGCCTATCATCCCGCCTACTGCCTGCGTTCCCCTCTGGCCAAACGGGCCATGTGGGAGGATTTGATCCGGTTGAGAAAGGTTTGGGAAGGCTTGAATCCTGCGGAATATCCTTAGAAGCGGCTGTTTTTAGCTTTTTTCGTATTCCCCATCCAGATCGGTCAGCACCTCATAACCGGTGGGGGTGATCAGGATGGTATGCTCGAACTGGGCCGAGAGGGAGTGGTCTTTCGTGACCACGGTCCATTTGTCAGGCATCAGGCGGATGTCGGCTTTGCCCAAATTGATCATCGGTTCGATGGTGAAGATCATGCCGGGTTTGAGTTCCGGGCCTCGTGGAAGTTTGTCGCCGTTTTCCTTGGTGATGTAGTGCAGCACGGCGGGTTCTTCATGGAACTCCCGACCGATGCCATGGCCGCAGTATTCCCGCACCACCGTGCAGCGATAATAGTCGGCCACCGCCTCGATGGCCGCGCCGATATCCCCGAAGTATCCCTTGGGACGCAACGCCCGGATGCCGGCATCCAGACATTTTTTGGCGATCTGGACGATTTTTTCCCCTTTGGGGGAGGGGGTGCCGACGTGATAGGTCTTGTTGGTATCGCCATGCACACCGTTCAGGTAGGCGGTCACGTCGATGTTGACGATATCCCCGGCCCGTAGCGTTCTGGGTCCGGGAATACCGTGGCACACCTGCTGGTTGACCGAGGTGCAGATCGACTTGGGAAAACCCCTATAGTTGAGAGGGGAAGGACGGGCATTGTTGTCGATCAGAAAATCGTGACACAGATCATTGAGTTGCTGGGTGGTGACGCCCGGCTGAACATGGGGTTCGATCATCTTCAAGGTGAGCGCCGCCAGTTGGCAGGAGGCGCGCATCAACTCGATCTCTTCGGCGGTTTTGATCTTGATGGCAGGCATGATCTTTAAGGGGTTCCTCTCACGGGGTCGGCATCGGGGTGTTGTGTCGCGGGGGGCGCGGCCAATTGGGCCTGGGAGTCGATCAGTTGGCCGTTGCGGTTGAGGGTCACTTCGATCAGATCGCCGGGACGAAAGCCGCGCAGAATGCGCGCCATGGCCCGGGGGGAGGAGACCGATTGTCCATTCAAGGAGATGATCATGTCGCCGGCTTTCATGCCGGCCTTTTCTCCGGGTCCGCCGGGGGCCACTCTGGTCAGCACCACCCCATGGGTCGAAAGTTCCGGGGCCACGCCCATCCAGGCGGTGGGGGGCGGTTCCGGCGGTTCGGCGGCGGGAGCGGCCCGTTCCCGGAGCGCAGGTTCGGACAGAGGCGGGGGTTGATGGCCTTCCGACCGGCCCGGTGGAGTGGCAGCCTGGGGGGGCGGGGATTCGGGTATGGGCGCGGGGGGCGGCAACGCGCCCGGTGGCGGTTCACGGCCCGGATCCTGGAGGGAGTTGGGGGGGGGGAACGGGGGGGAAGCGGGCCAGGGTTCGGAACGGTGCCAGATCTTTCCGGAGTTGGATTCCAGGGGTTCGACGGGGCGCCCTTCCGGAAACCGGGAGGGGTGATTGTTGCTGTCGTCCGGGATGATTTTGATCTCTTTTTCCTCCCCTTTGCGCACCACGGTCAGGCGCAGTTCCTTGTCGGGGGTGGCGTTTTCCACAACCGTCAGGAAGTGGGGCAGAGAGGTGATGGGTTTGCCGTCCGCCTTGATCAGGATGTCGTTTCTGGCCAGACCGGCCTTGTCCGCCGGACCGTCTTTGAGGATCTCGCCGATCTGCACCCCTTCCGGGGTTTGAACCGTGATCCCCAGCCATCCCCCGGCCAGGGCCGGAGAGGCGATCCCAAGGGACAGAATCGAAAGCACGGATGCAATCCGGGTGGAAAAGCGCGTCATGGGTGGGGCCTCCGGTGCGTGAGCAACGATGGATCGGGTACGATGGATTCGGCGCGCTTCAAAGAATAGAGGGATTTTTGAGGCGCGTCCACCCGCGTTGACTTTGGGGTGGTGCAGGGGTATAAATGATAGTTGATCCAAGGAATGGCTTGGACCATGGATGGGGATTCCGGCAACGATTGCGAAGGATGGTCGCATGGCAAACGACAACGGGCGGGCTGTGCTGGTGCTGGAGGATGGAACCCGATTTGACGGGGTCTCCTTCGGCGCGAGCGGCGAACAGGTGGGAGAGGTCTGTTTCAACAGTTCCATGACCGGCTATCAGGAGATCATCACCGATCCTTCCTATGCGGGTCAGATCGTGACCATGACGGCGCCGCAGATTGGCAATGTGGGGGTCAACCCCGAGGACATGGAGTCGGAACGACCCAGGATTCGCGGGTTTGTGGTCAAAGAAAATGCCCGGCTGCTCTCCAATTGGCGCGCCGCCGAGACCTTGAGCGCCTTCCTGACACGACACGGCGTGCCGGCCATCGAGGGGATCGACACCCGGCGTCTGGTGAATCACCTGCGGGAAAACGGCGCGCAACGGGGTGTGCTGTCCACCGTGGATTTCGACACCGGTTCCCTGGTGGCCAAGGCCCGGGCTTGGCCGGGTCTGACCGGGATGGATCTCACCCCGGAGGTGACCTGTGGGGCCGCTCACCACTGGACCGATGGGCCGATTGCCTGGAAAAGCGACATCTGGAGTACAGCCGAAAGCCGAAGCGCGGACCAGCCCGCGGCGGGCAAACGGGTGGTGGCCCTGGATTTCGGGATCAAGCGCAACATCCTGCGGGGGTTGGTGTCGGTGGGATGCGACGTGTGGGTGCTTCCGGCCACAGCCACCCTGGAGGAAATTCTGGCCTTGCAACCCGCTGGGGTGTTTCTGTCCAACGGTCCCGGAGACCCGGAGGCGGTGCATCACGGCATCGGGGTGATCCGGCAGGTGCTCCAGCGTGATCTGCCTGTGTTCGGTATCTGTCTGGGGCATCAAATGCTCTGTCTGGCCCTGGGGGCCAAAACCCGAAAATTGAAATTCGGTCATCGGGGGGGCAACCATCCGGTGAAAAATCTTCAGACCGGCCAGGTGGAAGTCACCTCCCAGAACCATGGCTTCGTGGTGGAATCCGACGGATTGCCGGCGGATCTGGAAGTGACCCATCTCTCTTTGTTCGACGGGACCGTGGAGGGGGTGCGGTTGCGTTCGGCCCCGGTTTTTTCGGTCCAATACCATCCCGAGGCCAGTCCCGGACCCCATGATGCCCATTATCTGTTCCGTCAATTTGCGGAGCTGCTAGCGTAACATGCCAAAACGCACTGACATCCAAAGCATTCTCATCATCGGGGCCGGTCCCATCGTCATCGGGCAGGCCTGCGAGTTCGACTATTCCGGGGTTCAGGCCTGCAAGGCCCTCAAGGAGGAGGGATACCGGGTCATTTTGGTCAATTCCAATCCGGCCACCATCATGACCGATCCGGAGTTGGCGGACCGCACCTACGTCGAACCCCTGACCGTGGACTCTTTGGCCTGCATCATCCGCCAGGAGCGCCCGGACGCTCTGCTGCCCACCATGGGTGGTCAGACCGCCTTGAATCTGGCCATGGCTTTGGCGGATGCCGGTATTCTGGAACAGTATCAGGTGGAGCTGATCGGGGCTTCCCGCAAGGCCATCGCCAAGGCCGAAGACCGGATGCAGTTCAAGGAGGCCATGACCCGCATCGGTCTGGGACTGCCCAAGTCCGGCTTCGCCCACACCCTGGAAGAGGCCCTGGAGGTGCTGGAGGTGGTGGGATTTCCCGCCATTCTGCGCCCGAGCTTCACCCTGGGGGGGACGGGTGGCGGTGTGGCCTACAACCGCCAGGAGTATGTGGAGCTGATCCGCCTGGGACTGGCCGCCTCCCCGACCCGGGAAGTGTTGGTGGAAGAGTCCCTGCTGGGCTGGAAGGAGTTCGAGATGGAGGTGGTGCGGGATCGCGCCGACAACTCCATCATCATTTGTTCCATCGAAAACCTCGATCCCATGGGGATCCACACCGGCGACTCCATCACCGTGGCCCCGGCTTTGACCCTCACGGACAAGGAGTTGCAGGAGCTGCGTGACGCCTCCATCGCGGTGTTGCGGGAGATCGGTGTGGACACCGGCGGCTCCAATGTGCAGTTCGCCCTCCATCCCACCACGGGACGGATGATCATCATCGAGATGAATCCCCGGGTCTCCCGTTCGTCGGCCTTGGCCTCCAAGGCCACCGGGTTCCCCATCGCCAAGGTGGCCGCCAAGCTGGCGGTGGGTTATCTGCTGCCGGAGATCATGAACGATATCACCGGAGTGACTCCGGCTTCGTTCGAGCCGTCCATCGATTATGTGGTCACCAAGATTCCCCGTTTCACCTTCGAGAAATTTCCCCAGGCGGAAGCCATTCTCACCACCCAGATGAAATCGGTGGGAGAGGCCATGGCCATCGGGCGCACCTTCAAGGAGTCCTTGCAGAAGGCGTTGCGCTCCATGGAGACCGGTCTGACCGGATTTGATCCGGTATTCGATCCCGGTACATTTTCTTCCGTCGGAGAGATGGAGGCGGATCTGGCCTACCGTTTGAGCCATCCGGGGCCGGATCGGCTGTTGCTGCTGGCCGACGCCTTGCGTCTGGGCAAGAGTACCCAATGGCTCCACGAGACCACCGCCATCGATCCATGGTTTCTGGATCAGATCCAGCAAATCGTCGAAGCCGAACAGTCCCTGGCGGGGGTCACCCCGGAAAGCCTCCCGCCGGAGCGGTTGCGGGCCTTGAAGAGCATGGGTTTTTCCGATCAGCGATTGGGTGCGCTGCTGGGCTGTCCCGCCTCCGGGATTCGTTCCGCCCGTCAGGATCACGGGATCGTGCCGGTGTTCAAGCGGGTGGATACCTGCGCCGCTGAGTTCGCCTCCCAGACCACCTATCTGTACTCCACTTACGAGCAGGAGTGCGAGGCCCGTCCCAGCGACCGGCGCAAGATCATGATTCTGGGAGGGGGACCGAACCGCATCGGTCAGGGGATCGAGTTCGATTATTGTTGTGTGCACGCGGCCTTCGCCCTGAAGGCGGCGGGGTTTGAGACCATCATGGTCAACTGCAACCCCGAGACCGTCTCCACCGATTACGACACCTCGGACCGGCTTTATTTCGAGCCGTTGACCTTCGAGGACGTGATGGCCATCGTGGAGACGGAAAAACCCGAAGGGATCATCGTGCAGTTCGGCGGACAGACCCCGCTGAAGCTCGCCAAGGCGCTGGAAGCCGCCGGAGCGCCCATCATTGGCACCTCC
This sequence comes from Magnetococcales bacterium, assembly GCA_015231755.1. Taxonomy (NCBI): domain Bacteria; kingdom Pseudomonadati; phylum Pseudomonadota; class Magnetococcia; order Magnetococcales; species Magnetococcales bacterium. The sequence continues at coordinate 107,917 of JADGAZ010000009.1, forward strand.
CCGGATGCCATCGACGTGGCCGAGGACCGGGAGCGGTTTCAGGTGCTGTTGCAGGATCTGGACCTGAAACAGCCGGAGAACGGGCTGGCCCGTTCCCAGGCCGAGGCCCGGGAGGTGGCGGCGCGGGTTGGTTATCCGGTGGTGGTGCGTCCTTCCTATGTGCTGGGGGGACGGGCCATGGAGATTGTCCACGATCCGGCCAATCTGGATCGTTACATGGTGTCGGCGGTGCGGGCCTCTCCGGATCATCCGGTGTTGATCGACCATTTCTTGAGCGACGCCATCGAGATCGACGTGGATTGCGTCTCCGATGGCCATGAGGCGGTGATCGGCGGTATCATGGAGCATATCGAAGAGGCGGGGGTCCATTCGGGGGATTCGGCCTGTTCGTTGCCGCCGTATTCGGTGGAAGAGGGGTTGCTGCAGGAGATCGAACGTCAGACCCTGCTTTTGGCCAACGCCTTGAAGGTGGTGGGCCTGATGAATGTGCAGTTCGCCATCAAGGATGGGGAGATCTATCTGCTGGAGGTCAATCCCCGGGCATCCCGCACGGTGCCGTTTGTTTCCAAGGCCACCGGTGTGGCCCTGGCCAAGGCGGCGGCGCGCATCATGGCCGGTGAAACCCTGGCACAGGTGGGATTGACCCATTATCCACGGATGGATCACGTGGCGGTCAAGGAGGTGGTGTTTCCCTTCCAGAAGTTCCCCGGGGTGGATACCGTGCTCGGACCCGAGATGAAATCCACCGGTGAGGTGATGGGGTTGGCAAACGATTTCGGACGGGCCTTCGCCAAGGCCCAGGAGAGCGCCGGAACTTTTCTGCCTCGTTCCCCCAAGGATGGGGGAGGCTCGGGAATGGTGTTCATTTCCGTCAAGGACGCGGACAAACAAGGCGTTACCGCGCCGGCCCGCAGTCTGTTGGAAATGGGTTTCCGTCTGTGCGCCACCCGGGGCACGGCTTCCCATCTGATCCGGGAGGGTCTGGTGGTGCGGGTGGTCAACAAGGTGCTGGAAGGCGGCAGGCCCGATATCGTGGACATGATGAAAAATGGCGAAGTGGCCATGGTGTTCAACACCACTCAGGGCAAACAGGCTCTGGCGGCCTCTTTTTCTTTGCGTCGCACCGCGTTGATGACCGGAATACCCTATTTCACCACCGTGGCCGGAATGCGTGCGGCGGTGGAGGCCATGGCCGCTGTGCGTGAGTCCGATCTTCAATGCAAGGCTTTGCAGGATTATCATCCGTAAGGGATCCAGGGGGCACCATGTTAAATAAAGTACCGATGACCCTGCAAGGGGCGGAAAAACTTAAAGCCGAGCTGAAGCGTCGCAAGACCGAGGATCGTCACCGGATCGTGGAGGCCATCTCCGTGGCCCGGGATCATGGGGATCTGTCGGAAAATGCCGAATATCACGCGGCCAAGGAGCAGCAATCCTTCAACGAGGGGCGCATCCAGGAGATCGAAAGTTCTCTGGCCAACGCCGAGATCATCGACACCAGCCGGATCCGTTCCAGCAAGGTGGTGTTTGGCGCCCAGGTGCGGGTGGTGGACGAAAAAAGTGATGTGGAAAGCCTGTATCGCATCGTGGGAGAAGACGAGGCGGATCTGGAACAGGGCATGATTTCCATCACCAGTCCCATGGCCCGTGGCATGATCGGCAAGGAGGTTGGCGACTCCATCGAGGTACGGGCGCCGGGTGGCGTGCATCGTTACGAAATTTTGTCGATTCAGTTCTGACCGGCTTGACAGGATGAGCAATCGTCGGCCCTCCAGCGCCCGTTGGCTCGAAGAACATCGCAACGATCCGTATGTGGCGGCGGCCAGACGGGATGGCTATCGTTCCCGGGCGGCCTACAAGCTGTTGGAGATCGACGCTTCGGTGGCGGCGCGCAACGTGGGCAAGGGACTGTTCCGCAACGGCGACACGGTGGTGGAGTTGGGCGCGGCCCCCGGGGGGTGGACTCAGGTGGCGGCGCGTCGGGTCGGAGAACAGGGGCGCGTGGTGGCGGTGGATCTGCTGCCCATGGATCCCATTCCCGGCGCCTTGATTTTATGCGGGGATTTTCTGGACGATGCCATCCTGGAACAACTCCAGGCCGGTTTTGGTCCTTCCGGGCGGGCGGACGTGTTGCTATCGGACATGGCCCCCAACATGACCGGAGTCCGGATCGCCGATCAGGGGCGTGGCGCGTTGCTGGTGGAAGCCGCCCTGGATTTTGCATTTTCGGTGTTGCGGCCAGGAGGACGGGTGGTGCTGAAGATGTTCCAGGGTCCGGATTTTCACGACCTGGTGCGTACAGCCCGACTCCGGTTTGCCCATGTCAAGGTGGAGAAGCCTCCGGCCAGTCGCGACCGGAGCGCGGAACTCTATCTCATCGGAACCGGCTTTCGCGCCGACCCGGTGGCTTCCCATGAGGATTTCTTAGACTGAGGCGTGCCATGCGAGTCATAAAACAGGCATTGACGTTCGACGATGTACTGCTGGTCCCGGCCTATTCCGAGGTGCTGCCGAATGCGGTGGACCTTTCGACCCGACTGACCCGGACAATCCGTCTCAACATTCCCCTGATCTCCGCGGCCATGGATACGGTCACCGAGGCCCGGGCCGCCATCGCCATGGCCCAGGAAGGGGGCATGGGCATCATCCACAAGAACATGAGCATCAAGGAACAGGCCGCCGAAGTCCGCATCGTGAAACGTTTCGTCACGGGGTTGGTGCTGGACCCCTGGACCGTGACCCCGGAAGCCCCCTTGCAAACCGCCATCGAACTGATGCGCAACCGCAATATTTCCGGCATTCCCGTGACCGAGGAGAATGGTCGCCTGCATGGCATTCTCACCAACCGGGATGTCCGTTTCGCCACAGACCTTTCCCAGCCGGTCAAGGAGTTGATGACCCCCCGGGAGAAACTGGTCACTGTGCGTCAGGGAGTATCGATGAGCGAGGCCAAACGGCTGCTGCATCAACACCGCATCGAAAAATTGCTGGTGGTGGATGACACCTTCCGCTGTGTGGGGCTGATCACCGTCAAGGACATCGAAAAATCCCAGACCAATCCCAATGCCTGCAAGGACGAAACTGGCCGTTTGCGGGTCGGGGCGGCGGTGGGTCCGGGCCGGGACGGACGCCGACGGGTGGAGGCGCTGGTGGAAGCCGATGTGGATGTGGTGGTGGTGGATACCGCCCATGGACACTCCAAGGGGGTGTTGGAACTGGTCTCCTGGGTCAAGTCCCGTTATCCCGCCTGTCAGGTGATCGCCGGCAACGTGGCCACGGCGGATGCCACCCGCGCCCTGATCGACTCCGGAGCGGACGCCATCAAGGTGGGCATCGGACCCGGTTCCATCTGTACCACCCGCATCGTGGCCGGAGTGGGCATGCCCCAGATGACCGCCATTTCCGACTGCTCCGAAGAGGCGGACAAAAGCGATACCCCGATCATCGCCGATGGCGGGATCAAATATTCCGGTGAAATCGCCAAGGCCATCGCCGCCGGAGCCTCTTGCGTCATGATGGGTTCCATGTTCGCCGGCGCGGATGAGGCTCCCGGAGAGGTGTTCCTCTATCAGGGGCGCAGCTACAAGACCTATCGGGGCATGGGTTCGTTGGAGGCCATGGCCAAGGGATCCAAGGATCGTTATTTCCAGGCCGGGGTCGAAACCCGCAAGCTGGTACCCGAAGGCATCGAGGGCCGGGTGCCCTACAAAGGCCCCATGTCGTTGCTGATCCATCAGATGGTCGGCGGCCTGCGCGCCGCCATGGGCTATGTGGGTTGCCCGGACATCCCGACCTTGCGCACCAAGCCGGTTTTTGTCCAGATCACCAGCGCGGGTCTGAAAGAGTCCCATGTCCACGATGTCACCATTACCAAGGAAGCACCCAACTATCAGTCGGGGTTAGTGTAAATGGACGATCTGCTCCACTCCCAGAAAATCCTGATTCTGGATTACGGCTCCCAGTACACCCAATTGATCGCCCGTCGGGTGCGGGAAACCGGGGCCTATTGCGAAATCCACTCCTGGCGCATGGAGCCGGAAGAGCTGCGCGCTTTTGCGCCCAAGGGGATCATTCTGTCCGGCGGACACCATTCGGTCTATGACCCCGGCGCCCCCGACATGAACGAAGCGGTGCTGGCCCAGGCGGTGCCGGTTTTGGGGATCTGTTACGGCATGCATCTGCTGGCCCGTCATTTCGGTGGCGAGGTGGCTCCCTCCGCCACCCGGGAGTATGGGCACGCCACCATCCAAATGGTCGGAAAGGAACATGCCCTGCCCGGCGGTTTCCTCTCGCAGGGCGAGGGGCGGGTGTGGATGAGTCACGGGGATCACGTCAGCCGGGTGCCTTTCGGTTTCCAGCCTCTGGCCACGAGCGACAACGGCATCCTGGCCGCCATGGAACACGAGGATCTGGCCATTGTCGGGGTGCAGTTCCATCCCGAGGTCAACCATACTCTGGATGGGGAGAAGTTCATTCAGGGGTTCGTGCGTGATGTGTGCGGTTGTTCGGGTCTGTGGACCGCCGGCAATGTCATCGAACACGAAATCCAACTGGCCCGGGAGAAGGTCGGTGCCGACCGGGTGATTCTGGGGCTTTCCGGGGGTGTGGATTCGGCGGTGACGGCGGTTTTGCTGCATCGGGCCATCGGCGAGCAGTTGACTTGCGTGTTCGTGGACAACGGCCTGCTGCGCATGAACGAAGGCGAGGAGGTCATGGCCACCTTCGCCAGTCATCTGGGGGTCAAGGTGATTCGCGTCGATGCCGAGGAGCGTTTTCTCTCCCGTCTGGTCGGGGTGACGGATCCGGAACAGAAACGCAAGATCATCGGTCACACCTTCATCGAGGTGTTCGAGGAAGAGGCCAGAAAGATCGAAGGGGCCAAATGGTTGGCACAGGGGACCATCTATCCGGATGTGATCGAGTCCGCCGGCGCCAAGACCAAGGCGGCCACCAACATCAAGTCCCATCATAATGTCGGCGGTCTGCCGGAACGCATGGGCTTGAAATTGCTGGAACCTTTACGGGAGTTGTTCAAGGACGAGGTGCGCACCGTGGGGCTGGAATTGGGTTTGCCGGCCCGCATGATCCTGCGCCATCCGTTTCCGGGTCCGGGTTTGGGGGTGCGGATTCTGGGGGAGGTCAAAAAAGAGTTCGCCGACCTGTTGCGTCGCGCCGACGCCATCTATCTGGAAGAGCTGTACACCACCGGACACTACGACAAGATCGCCCAGGCTTTCGCGGTCTTTTTGCCGGTCAAGAGCGTGGGGGTGATGGGGGATGGTCGCAGTTATGACTACGTGGTGGCCCTGCGGGCCGTGGAGACCCGGGACTACATGACCGCCTCCTGGTATCCCATGCCCCATGACCTCCTCTCCCGCATTGCCAACCGGATCATCAATGAAGTCAAAGGGATCAACCGGGTGGTCTACGACATCACCTCCAAGCCGCCGGGAACCATCGAGTGGGAATAAAGCGGATTTTGTGATCATGCCTTGACCGGGTTTGTGGAATGTTGTAGCCTGTCAGGCAACAATTGGGTGGTTTCGTGTTGGAGACAAGCCTCATCTTGCGTGGAAAGTTAAGCCTGACAGTCGGTTCGCACACCCTCCGTGGTTTCTGGAATCCTCTCGCGGTTTTTTTCTCCTCAATCGTGGCCCCTGTTGCAAGTTTTTCAGTTGAATCTTGTGACAGGGCGCGTCACCCAATCCACACCTTTTTTCTTTCGCAGGGAGTTGTTAAGAATGTCGGATCGTGAAACAGGCACAGTGAAATGGTTCAACGACAGCAAAGGCTTCGGTTTTATCGAGCGGGATCATGGCAAGGGTGATGCTTTCGTGCATCATAGCGCCATTGTGATGGAAGGGTTCAAGAGCCTGGCCGAGGGTCAGCGCGTGGAACTCAGTGTTTCCCAGGGTGAGAAAGGCCCCAAAGCGGAGAATGTCCGGGTGATCTGATCACCCCGGAGCCGTTCCCGATCCGGCTGAGGCGCTGTTGTTTGTTTGGCCCTCGCCTGGATTCCACCGGGGTTTTCGCACGTGGCGAATCTGTTTACAGGTTCTTGAGTGCGGAAACCCCGGCTGGTGATACAATCCGGCGTTTCTTGAAAAGCCGGTTCAGCAGGTTTCAAACAGAGATCCCCACGTTTTTTGTTCACGTTTCCCCGGTTTGACAATCCCGCAAAATTTTGTGTTGTTTTCCGATCCCTGCGACCTTGTTGCAAGAGGTGTCGTCCGCATTTTTGTGACCGTTGCACAGAGAAAAAACGAGACTTTTGACCGGGTGTCTTGAAAAAAATCCGGATCCCATCCATGATGGTTCCGAATGGGGCGTGGCCACCGGTTGAGGAGGGGGTGACGACCCATGGCTCGGACTATTCATTGCGTTTGCTTTGTACGTACTTGTTTCGTGGATTTTTGATGGCCATGATTTTTTTGGTTTGCATTGTCGCGTCTCGGGGCCAACACCATGTATATCGACCACAAACTGGGATTGGGATTCGGAGGCGTTGTCAGCCTGGTTTTGCTGTTGGCCATGCTGGCTTGGCAGAACATGCAGATTCTGGTCGGCATGGAAAAGGGGCACGAACGTTTGCAATTGATGCATGCATCGCTGCTGGAAGCCAGACGGCACGAAAAGAACTTCTTGTTGCGCCATGAGGAGACCTGGGCGGTTCAGACCCGGGATTGCATGACCCGTCTGATTCCGATGATCCGTGACGAAGAGGGATTGGCCGGGGCTGCGGAGTTGGATGTCTGGCACGAGGCGGAACGGTTGGTCCAGGAATATCTGGATCGTTTCGAGGATATGGTCAAGGATGAGGGGGCTTCCCAGACAGAGCGCATCGAGATCGTGGAGCGCTCGGTGGTTCCTGTGGCGCGACGACTGCATGAACTGTTCTCTGCCCGCATGAAGGTGCGCGCCAGTACCCAGGAGGCCCATTTGGAGCGCACCGAACGGTTTTATGCCGGTTTTGTGGTGCTCTCGATGCTTCTGTCGGGGTTGTTGGTTTTTTTTCTCACACGTTCCATTCTGACCTCCTTGCGTATCGGCGTTCGTTTTGCCCGGGAGATTGCCGCAGGCAATCTGCGCGCCACCATTCCGGTGGTCCCCCAAGATGAAGTCGGTGTTCTGCTGACCGCCATGCAGCAGATGGGGCAGGGGCTGCAACGTCTGGAAGATGCCAATGTTCGTGCCCAGACCTCGCGGCTGGCCTTGAGCGCCCTTTTGGAAAGTTCGTTGGAACCCCTCTCTTTGCAACGACAATTGGAAGTGGCTTTGCAGATCGTGCTGACCGTTCCGTTTTTGCACGTCGAGCGCAAGGGGGCCATTTTCTTGGTGGACGAACACGATGGTTCGTTGCGCATGATGGCCTCTTATGGGTTGTCCACACCGATTCATCAGGCCTGTCAGGTGGTGGCGTCGGGTTGGTGTTTGTGCGGTCGGGCCGCGTTGGAGGGCAAGCTGATTTATTCGGCCTGCGTGGATGAACGGCATGAGACCCATTACGAGGGCATGCCGGCCCATGGCCATTATTGTCTGCCGATTGTCTCCCGGGGGCGGGTGCTGGCGGTGTTGACCCTTTATCTGAATGCCCATCACGCCCAATCGACGGACGAGGAGGATTTTCTGGCCGGTGTCGCTTTTACCCTGGCCGGAATTCTGGAGCGCAAACGCCTGGAAGATCGCATGCAGCATCTGGCGCATCACGATCTGCTTACGTCGTTGCCCAACCGGGTGCTGTTCAACGAACATCTGGTCCACGCCCTCACCAAGGCAACCCGCGATCAGGAACCGTTGGCCTTGATGCTCATCGATCTGGATCGTTTCAAGCAGGTCAACGATACGTTGGGTCATGCCGCCGGGGATCAGGTGTTGATTGCCACCACCCAGCGCATCCGGGAGTGTCTGCGGGCCTCGGATCTGGTGGCGCGCTTGGGAGGGGATGAGTTTGCGGTGATTTTATCCGATCTGGCGGACCCCGGAGCCGCTGGACTGGTGGCGGACAAGATCGTGTACAGCGTCAGCCAACCGATTGCCGTGGCCGGGGAGATCGTCACTGTGGGGGCTTCCATTGGCATTGCTGTGTTTCCCGCCCATGGTCGGGAAGGGCAGGAGTTGATGGCCTGCGCCGACATGGCCATGTACGGGGTCAAGGAAAGAGGACGGAATGGGTATCGGTATTATACCAAGGGAGACGGCAAAAATCGTTGATGTTCCATAATCCGAACAACACACAGGAGTGCGCAGGATGAAACTGGAAACCATGGCCATCCACAGTGGTTATCGGCCGGAACCGACCACCCGGTCGGTGGCGGTACCCATCTATCAGACCACCTCATACGCTTTCGACGACACCCAACACGCGGCGGACCTGTTTGACCTCAAGGTGGCGGGCAACATTTACACCCGCATCATGAATCCCACCACCGCCGTGTTGGAACAGCGGGTGGCGGATCTGGAAGGGGGTATCGGCGCGTTGGCGCTCTCTTCGGGTCAGGCGGCGATTACCTATGCGGTGTTCACCATCTGCGAAAGTGGCGACAACATCATCGCCTCCAGCACCCTGTATGGTGGCACCTACAATCTGTTTGCCCACACCCTGCCCCAGTTGGGGATCCAGGTCCGTTTCGCCGACTATCGGGATCCCGCCAGCTTCGCCGCCCTGATCGATGAACGGACCAAGGCGGTTTTCGTGGAGTCCATCGGCAATCCCCTGGGCAACGTGGTCGATATCGCCGCGCTGGCCGAGATGGCCCATGGTCATGGGGTGCCCCTGATCGTGGACAATACGGTCCCCACCCCGGTTTTGTGTCGTCCCTTCGATCATGGGGCGGATATCGTGATCCACTCCCTCACCAAATACATGGGGGGACATGGCACGTCGATCGGCGGCATTCTGGTGGATTCGGGGCGCTTTCCCTGGGCCGAACACAAGGCCAGATTCCGCCGTTTGAACGAGCCGGATGTCTCATATCATGGCGTCACCTATACCGAGGCTCTGGGAGCGGCGGCCTTCATCGGTCGGGCGCGGGTCGTGCCGTTGCGCAACATGGGAGCGGCCATCTCTCCGTTCAACAGCTTCTTGATTCTTCAGGGCATCGAGACTCTGGCCCTGCGCATGGAACGTCATTGCGCCAATGCCCTGGCGGTCGCGGAATACCTGGAAAAACATCCCAAGGTGGCCTGGGTGGGCTATGCGGGATTGAAGAATCATCCCAGCCATCATCTGGTGGATCGTTATTTCCATGGCAAGGCTTCGGGGATTCTCACCTTCGGGGTGCAGGGGGGACGCAAGGCGGGAGAGCGTTTTATCGATGCCCTCAAGCTGATCACCCATCTGGTCAATATCGGCGACGCCAAGTCTTTGGCCTGCCATCCCTCCAGCACCACCCATCGCCAGTTGTCACCGGAAGAGTTGATTCAGGCCGGGGTCTCGGAGGACATGGTGCGTCTTTCCGTGGGGCTGGAACACATCGACGACATTCTCGCGGACATCACCCAGGCCCTGGATGTGGCCACGGGGGCCTGAAGGGTTTCCGGCTGTCTTTGTTTCTGAGGGTTCTTTTTCGGATTGTGCGGGCTGAAGGCCGGGGATCGGGAGGGCGATGTCTTCCGATCCCTACCGGCCAAGCCTTTTTACGCCTTGTTTCCTTCCCCTTCGACCATGCCCATGATGCGAGAGACGTAACGTCGGGTCTCTCCCGGCATGGCGGCGGCGGGTTGCCGTTCCAGGTTGCCCATGCCCCAGTTGTAGGCGGCCAGGGCGGAACGGACGTTGCCATCGTAGCGGTCCAACAGGCGGCTCAGATACAAGGTGCCGCCCATGATGTTCTCTTCGGCGTTGAAGGGGTTCTTGACTCCGAGTTCCGCGGCGGTGCCGGGCATCAGTTGCATCATGCCCTGGGCTCCGGCGGGAGAGACCGCTTTGGGATTGAAGCTGCTTTCCACCTGGATCACCGAGCGGATCAGGTCCGGGTCCACGCCGTAGCGCTCCGAAGCCCGCTTGATGATTTGATCGTAGTTGCCCCCTTCCATTTTGTCCGGGATCTTGTGGGTCGGATCGGCGGGTGCGCGGGTTTTGGCGTGGGTGACCACTCCGGAGCGGAACCCCTGCGGCATGGAGATCGGGGTGCTGCTGCTCAAGGGCCAACCCTCTTCTTCGCTGCCGGCGAGGCCGTTGCCGGCGAGGTTGGTCGGCAGTCCCCCCACCGAATCCTTGGCCTGGCGCAGCGTGGACATGACCGCTTCCACCAGGGCGTTGACCGTGGAGTGGCTCAGGCTGGTGCTGTTGCCGGCAAGGCCGTTGCGTTCCTCGACGGCCTGCATGAGAAGTTCGTTGAACGGGTTGGCATCGCCCGAGTGGCTGGCCCGCAGACGACTCTCCCGCAGGCTGCTGGCCTGACGGGCGAGTTCGGGCATGGAAATCGGCGTGGTCGTCATCGTTGTCACCTGATCGGGGTGGGATGGATTGGGTAATGCATGACGAGACGCAATTTTCGGGCCATATCTAATGTCGGATTGGCGTGTTTTTTATTAGATTGATGCGGGCAGATGGTCGAAAAAACGCGCCCGATACAGCACCCGTTGTGGGCCCCCCGGTGGATCCGCGAAGGCGGCGCGGGTGTGCAGCACGTTGTTGCAGATCACGCCCCAGCCTTGTTCCAGCCGACCCCGGAAACGCCGCGGCTCGGCAGCGAAGAGAATCTGACGCAGAATCTCCACCGCCTGCCGGGTGGCGTCATCGTCGCGCCAGCGGATGCTTTTGGTGCGGTTGGTGAACCGCATGTGCAGATGACCTGCGGGCGTGACGGAAAAGACCGGACCGGTGCGCTCGGGACGGGCGATGGTGCCATCCGTGGCCATCCGGGGGGGGATGCTCATGGCCTCCGGGTGCATCAGGGCGCGCAACGCTTCCGGGTGGTGGTCGCGCAGTTGGATGTAGACCAGATCCGGATCCAGCAGTTCATTTTCCCCTCCTTCGTGGGAGGGGCGTTCGCAGTACAGGCAGAGTGTCTGGACCGGCTGATCCACCGGATTGTAATAACCATCGGTGTGCCAGCCGATGGCCGCCTCCCGATAGGGAATGTAATGGGCGAAGGGTGCGAAGGCCGCGCCTCCCGGAGTCAATGCGGAAACCCCCTCGTTGTCGGCCCCGAGATTTTTGTCCAGATTGCCGACCCCCAGGGTGGTGGTCATGGCGGGCAGGGGATTGTCCCGGATCCGCTCCGGATCCGTCACCCGAAACAAGGCCATGTTGCTTTGGGCGCAGCGGGAGAGGATGCCGTTGATTTCGTCCGCTGTCATGGCCCACGGATCGCGTACCTCCACCACCAGATCGGCCAGCGTGGCGGGATAACCGGTCTGCTTGCGGGACTTCCAGGAGAGATAGTCCGCTTCATGCTGGAGAAAGAGCCGTGACATGGCGTTTTTTGACTCCCGGAAGGTGTGAAAGGGTGAAAATGTCTATCTGACAGGATATACCGGGGGTTGGGGACAAGTCATCCGGAAATCGGCCCGTCTAAAGAGGGGATCACAGGCATGCGTTTTTTTGCGGATTTGCACATTCATTCCAAGTATTCGCGGGCCACGAGTCGGGATTGTGATCTGGAGCATTTGGCGTTGTGGGCGCGGCGCAAGGGCATTGCGGTTCTGGGCAGCGGGGATTGCACCCATCCCGCCTGGATTGCAGCTCTCGCCGAGCAGACCGTAGAAGCCGAACCGGGATTGCGTCGCCTGAAACCCGAGCTGGAACGGCAGGTGTCCGAGGGCTTGGGGGTGCCGGGGATGGCGCCGGGAGCCGGAGAGCCGGTGCGTTTCATGCTGACCGTCGAGATTTCGACCATCTACAAAAAAGGGGATTGCACCCGCAAGGTTCACCATGTGATCGGTGTTCCCTCCCTGGATGCCGCCCGGCGGCTGATTGCGCGTCTGGGGCGCATCGGCAATCTCAATGCGGATGGCCGACCGATTCTGGGACTGGATTCCCGCGATCTGCTGGAGATCACCCTGGAAGCCGATCCGGACGCCTTTTTGATTCCGGCCCACATCTGGACGCCCTGGTTTTCGGCGTTGGGTTCCAAGTCGGGTTTCGATTCCATCGAGGCGTGTTACGGGGATCTGTCGGAGCATATTTTCGCGGTGGAGACCGGGCTTTCCTCGGATCCCCCCATGAACTGGCGGGTGGGGCGGTTGGACCGTTATCGACTGGTTTCCAACTCCGACGCCCACTCTCCCGCCAAGGTGGCCCGGGAGGCGACGGTGTTCACCTCGGCCATGGACTATTTCGCCATGGTGGGCGCTTTGAAAACCGGCGAGGGATATGGGGGAACCGTGGAATTTTTTCCCGAGGAGGGAAAATACCATCTGGATGGACATCGGGCCTGTCAGGTGTGTCTGGACCCGGTGGAGACCCGGCGTTTGTCCGGAATCTGCCCGGTGTGCGGCAAGGGGTTGACCGTGGGGGTGTTGAACCGGGTCGAGGAGTTGGCCGACCGTCCCGAGGGGATCGCCGCTCCCAAGGCGGCGCCGTTTTGGTCCTTGATCCCTTTGCCCGAGATCATCGGCGAGGTGGAAGGTGTCGGGCCTGCCTCGGGGCGGGTGACCCGCAGTTATGACGAGATGTTGCGGCGTCTGGGGCCTGAGCTGTTCATTCTGGAATCGGTCCCGTTGGAGGAGATCCAGCGTCATATGTCGTGGCGCATGGCGGAGGCGATTCAGCGGGTGCGGGCCGGGGAGGTGATCCGTTCCGGCGGGTATGACGGGGAGTTCGGAGTGATCCGTGTGTTCGGGGCCAAGGCGGCCAAGCCCAAACAGGAGATTGGCGCGTTGTTCGCCCCCGGCAGCGTGGAGGAGAGAAGCGTGACCAGGCCCGCGCCGGCGGGGCGCAAGAAAATTGCGGACGCGGTGTTGCCGGCACAGGCCGGGATTCCGGAGCCGGAGGAGCGGGTGGCGCCGTCGGTGGACGGCCTGAAACCGGAGGAGGGGGAAGGGGCGTCGGTGGATGGGCTGGATCCCGAACAGGCGTTGGCCGCGGCCTATGGTCACGGTCCATTGTTGATTCTCGCCGGTCCGGGCACGGGCAAGACCCGCACCTTGACCTATCGTCTGGCCCGACTGGTGCGGGATGGGGCTGAACCGGAGGCGAGTCTGGCGGTCACCTTTACCCGGCGCGCCGCCGAGGAGATGCGGGAACGGTTGGCGGTGTTGCTGGGAGATCTGGCGCGGCGTATTCCGGTGATGACTTTTCACGCGTTGGGGTGGTCGATCTTGCGTCAGTATGGGACGCGCTTTGGTTATCCGCCCCATGTGGCCATCGCCGGAGAGGTGGAGGCGGTGCGGAGGCTTCAGGAGGATCTTGGAATCTCCCGGAGCGAGGCGGGCAAGGTGTTGGATGGTTTCAGCCGTTTGCGGCGCGGCGCCGGGTCCGCGACGCCGGAAGAGGAAGCTTCCCAAACCCTGTCGTTGGCTTTTCATCGCGAGGGAATGCGTACGCGGGGGCTGGTGGAACTGGAGGATCTGGTGGCCCTGCCCGTGGCCTGGATGAACGCCGTTCCCGAGTTGGCGGAAGAACTGCGCGTCCGTTATCGCCGTCTGTTCGTGGACGAATTCCAGGACATCGACGCCACCCAGTACGCCTTGTTGCGCCATCTGATGCCGGCGGATGGGGATGTGTGCGTGATCGGGGATCCGGATCAGTCCATCTACGGTTTCCGTGGTGGGGATCCCCGGTTTTTCGCGGCCATGGCGCGGGATTTTCCCGCCATCCGCACGGTGCGTTTGACCCGCAACTATCGATCTGGCCGGGCCATCGTGCAGGGGGCGTTGGGGGTGATGGAGCGGGCGGTGGAGCGTCGCGAGCGGGCGTTGACCCCGATCCTGGAGGATGCGCGGCGCATTGTGGTGCATACTTCCGCCAGCGACCACGCGGAGGCGGAGTTTGTGGTCCGCACCCTGGAAGCGATGATGGGGGGACATGGTTTTCACGCCATGGACAGTGGCCAGGCGGATGGACACGCCGCCGGGGAGTATGCGTTTTCTGATTTCGCGGTGCTGTATCGTTCCGACGCCCTCTCCTTGCCAGTGTGTCAGGCGTTGGAGCGGGCGGGGATTCCCTATCAGAAGCGTTCCCACAACCGTTTGCGGGATCATGGGGGGGTCAAGGTGTTGGTGGAGACCATGGAGCGGGTTGCCGGCGCCGGATCGGTGGGCGAACGGCTGAAACAGGCCGCCGCCCTGGCAGGGCCGGATCCGGAGGTGAGCGTGGCTTTGGAGTGGCTGGCCCCTCTGGCCGAACGGCATGGAGAGGATGAGGCGGGATTTTTGTCCGTTCTGGCGTTGGGGGCCGAGGTGGATTTGTTGGATCCTCGGGCGCAACGGGTCTCTTTGCTGACGCTGCACGGCTCCAAGGGATTGGAATATCGGGTGGTTTTTGTCATCGGCTGCGAGGAGGGCATGCTTCCCTGGCGGTTTGGCGACGCCGAAGTCAGAGAAGAGGAGACCGAAGAGGAGCGTCGGCTATTGTTCGTGGCCATGACCCGTGCCCGTGAGACTTTGTTTTTGAGTTGGGCCAAGAAACGTCTTTGGCGTGGCGTCGTGCGTTCCCTGGAGATTTCATCGTTTCTGCAAGGCATTCGCGAGGAGTGGCTGGAGTATCGCACGACACGGGCCGCCGTCCCCAAAAAAAGCACGCCGGGGGGCAAACAGTTGACGCTGCTTTGGGACTGACCGATGGCCGGATGAGGCGATTGGAGGGCGCTGTCACCGGCTGCGGGATGATGGGGGGCGGTTGATCGGAGGCGTGATACTGGAAAAATGGTTACAAGAAAGTTACAAAATTGTTACATAATGGTTACGAAACCGTTATGGGAGGATGCCTGTTCATATTTTTAAGTGGTGGGGCCTGGAACACGATGGGATGGCGATGGATCCATCGATGGATCTGTTGGAATGATTCAGTAACGTCTGCTCATTTTTTGGTTGGATCTGTTGGGGGGTAAGAATTTCGTTAATGGTATTTGCGTGGGCTTCCTGGCTGGGATGGTGGCATTCGGGTTTGCAAGAATCTGCAAAATATGCAATATCGTTGTGTTTTTCAAGAGAGAATTTTTCATTTTCTGCGTTGGATCCCTGGATTTTTCAGATGACTTGTCCTGGGGTTTTTGCTACCTTGAACATGTCGTGAATGGGGATCTGGTCAATAGGAACGGCCTGCAGGGGGTTTTTCGATGGGGCGCCCATGAATCGGTTCGTATCATGGGTCATTTTCCAAGAAGAATGGTTTATGGGTGGCAAAAATGGCAGGCGGGTTTGGAAAGATCAGGACCATACTGTTCAATCTGCTGCTCGGTCGCGCACGCGGGGAGCATCATCGCAAGGCGGGTGAGCGGTTTCTTCAGGCAAACGGGGCGCGTCCCGGCGTGACCACCACCCACACCGGATTGCAGTGGGAGGTGTTGCGGCCGGGTGAAGGGGAGAAACCGGGATTTTCCAGTCGGGTGGTGGTCCACTATCGGGGCACGCTGGTCAGCGGTGTGGAGTTCGACAGCTCTTACGGGCGTGGAGAACCCACCACCTTCGGGCTGCTGGATGTCATTTCCGGTTGGCGCGAAGGGTTGCAGTTGATGCCCGAGGGCAGTCAATACCGCTTCGTGATCCCGCCGGATATGGCTTATGGGGGTACCGGCGCCGGTTTGTTGATTCCCGCGTGGTCCACGTTGATCTTCGAGGTGGAACTGCTCAAGGTTGAATCCCGATAGACCGGCTGAACCGTCGCAAACGGCCCGGTCGTCACCGGATCCAGACAGGTGGCGACCGGGCCGTTGCAAGCTTCTACCAGTTCCACGGCATCCAGGATCCGCCGGGACCACGGTTGTAGTAGGGATAGTAGCCGCCATAATACGGATAATAGCCGCCACCGTAGGGGGGGTAGCCGCCGTAGGGGGGGTAGTAGCCGTTGTAGGGATAGTAGCCGCCGCCGTAGGGGTAGCCGCCGGGATAGCCGTAGCCGGGATAGCCGTAATAGGGGTTTCCCCACCAGGCGTTGGCGGTGTCGGGGATGGTCATGGCAGCCGTTCCCAGAATGGCGGCCAGACCCAGTGCGAGAGCATGTTTTTTCATTCTTGCGGTTCCTCCCATGGTTGATAAAGGTTCATGAATGGGAAATGGCCCGACGCAGGGCCTTCCGGAGTTTCTCCGGCAACGTAGGATTTCATGCTTGTGATAGCAAAAGCGATCACCGATTTCAACAGAGATTTCAGGGTCTGGGGTGCCATTCAGGGGGGACAGGGGGGAACAGGGGCATGGAACAGACGGTCGGCGTGGTGCTGGCCGGGGGGCGCTCGCGCCGGATGGCCGGAACGGAAAAAATTTTTTTGCCCTTCCTCAATGGCCTGCTTCTGACGCGCATTCTGGAGCGTTTCGCCCCCCAGGTGACATCGGTATGGTTGAGTGCCAATGGGGATCCGGATCGTTTCGCGCGTTTTGGTCTGCCGGTGATCGGTGATGTCCGACCCGACCACCCCGGTCCTTTGGCCGGGGTGGAGGCCGCTTTTCTGGCCACCGGGGCCGATTGGATCGTCTCGGTCCCGGTGGATGTGCCCTTTTTGCCGACGGATCTGCTGCAACGGTTGCAGGCGGGAGGATTACAGGAAAATCAATCGGTTGTCGCCGCTTCGGCAGGCCGGATCCATCCGGTGGTCTGCCTGTGGCCCCAAGGGGTGCTGCCCTCCTTGAGTGCCGCCCTGGAGTCCGGCAATCGTCGTTTGATGGATTGGTTGGCTTCTCATGCCCATCGGGTGGTTGATTTTCCGATGCGACCCGGAGTCCCGGATCCGTTTTTCAATGTCAACGATCCGGATTCCCTGTCCTTGGCGGAACAGTGGGCCGCCACCGAGCCGTCGGGATACGAACCGATATGAGCGGCATCAAGAGTGATCTGTTGTTCAAGTCCGTCATCCTGCTGGTGATGATGGTCGCCAGTGGCTTTTTGGGCATCTATTGGCAGCACCAGTCGGGGGGGGATCTCCAGACCTTGCTGGCGGGTCTCGGATTCAGCGCGTTGTGCGGGATCGGAGCGCTGTGGCTGTTCGTCCGTCTGCTGAAACGACTGGAAGGCCGGTTGCACTCCGCCCATCAGCGGGAAAATCTCCTGGGGCGCATGCTGGACGCCTCGGTGCATCCCATTGTGCTGTTTGAAATCGATTCTTTGGCGATCCGTCAGGTCAATCAGGGGGCGGTGCGCTCTTTGGGTTTTTCCCGGGAGGCGCTTTTGGGCATGCGCCTGACGGATCTGCTTCCGGATGCGGAGCGTGAAGGGTTCCGGCAACGGTTTCATCCGGTGCGAAACGGTACCACGGAACAGGTGGGATTCGAGGTGGTGGTGCTGCGCAAGGAGCGGGACTCCTTTCCGGCGGATTGTCATGTGCAGCGTTTCGCTGCGGAGTCTCCCGCCCTCGGCGTGGCCATGGTGCAAGAGATCAGCGAACGCAGGCGCCTGGAAGCGGAACGCTCCCGGTTCGAGCACGATCTGGTAGTGGCCCATACCGAGCTGCTGGATCGGGAAAACCGTTTGCGTCTGAGCGTGGAACACGCCTTCGATGGCATCATCACCATCGACGCCAAGGGTTTGGTGGAAGACATCAATCCGGCTGGGGAGAGCATGTTCGGCTTTTCCCGGGAGGAGTTGGTGGGGCGGGACGTGGCGGAGATGATCATTCCGTCGGAGTTCCGGCAGGCCCATCGGGATGCCTTGCGGCGCCACGCGCAACACCAGGGGGAAATGTATCACATTCGGCGCAAGGTCGCCATGCCGGGTCTGCGGGCGGATGCCACGGTGATCGATCTGGAACTGGGATTGAGCGCGATCAATCTGGGGGGGAAACGGCATTACACAGCGATTCTGCACGATGTCACCGAGCGCAAGCAGTTGCTGAAATCCCTCCGGGAGACCCTGGAGGTGGCCGAATCCGTCCATCGCATGAAAAGCGAATTCCTGGCCAACATGAGCCACGAAATCCGCACCCCCATGAACACCATCATCGGCATGACCGATCTGTTGCTCAACACCCGTTTGAATCCGGAGGAGCAACGGCGGGATCTGGAGATCATCCAGCAATCCTCGGAGTCGTTGCTGGAGTTGATCAACGGCATTCTGGATCTTTCCAAGATCGACGCGGGGATGATCGCTTTGGAGCGGGTGTCGTTCGATCTTTCCGGACAGTTGGAGAGTGCTTGCGAATCCCTGGCGATCAAGGCCCATCGGAAGGATCTGGAGTTGTATTGCTGGATCGACGACGATGTGCCTCCCACCTTGGTGGGGGATCCGTTGCGACTCAGGCAGGTGGTGAGCAACCTGATCAGCAATGCCATCAAGTTTACCGACAGCGGCGAGGTGGTGTTGCGGGTGCAGCGGGACCGGTGTGTGGTGTTGGGATCCGGGCAGGATCCGGGCAAGCCGGAAGAGTTGGTCTTGCGTTTTTCGGTGATCGATACCGGGGAGGGGATTCCGGAGGACAAACAGGCATTCATCTTCGAGCGGTTCACCCAGTTGGATGGCTCTTCGACCCGCAAGCACGGTGGGACCGGTTTGGGCTTGGCGATTTGCAAGCAGTTGGTGGCGTTGATGGATGGCGACATCGGCCTGGAAAGCGACGCCAAACAGGGGAGCGAATTTTATTTCACCGCCTGTTTTGGGGTGACGCAACGTTTTGTGCCGGGGGGGGCGGGTCAGGAGGCGGATGAACGGCGGGCGGTCGAGGGCGCTCGCGAATCGCCTCTGGCCGGCATGCGTGTGCTGGTGGCGGATCATCATGACACGGGTCGGAAGATCGTGGGGGGGATTTTGCGCGCCTTCGGCGCCGAGACCAAGGAGGTCGGGGATCATGACACCTTGAACCGGGCCTTGAGCGCCAGTCGTCTTGGTGGCGCGCGTCCGTTTGATCTGGTGGTGCTGGATCATGGTTTGTTGCAGACCGAGTGTGTCAACCTGCTGGAACTGGATCACTATTGCGCGGGGCATGGCAAGGTGTTGATGTTGGTGCCTTCCAATCTGCCGGCGGATGATCTGACTTTTTTGGACTGGATGCGTGGCACCCAGTCCGTGCGCAAACCGGTTTGGAAATTCCGTTTCATCAAGGCGGTCAAGTTGGCATTGGGTTTGGATGTGACGCCTCCGGACACCACCCCGGCGGTTGCGTTGGAATCGAAGTCGCAGATCTCGTTGGAGCTTTTGTTGGTGGAAGACCAGGAGGCCAGCCGCAAGGTGGCGGAGTTGATTCTGGAGCAGGCCGGGCATACGGTCACCAGTGTGGTCACGGGGCAGGATGCCTTGCAGCGGCTGCGAAAGGGGGGACTGGATCTGGTATTGATGGATCTGCAACTGCCGGAGATGGATGGTATCGAAACGGCGCGTCGGATTCGTGCCGCCGGACCCGATGCGGGATTTGATCCCCGCATTCCGATTCTGGCGGTCACGGCCCAGGCTTTGGGTGATGAGGAGCAGAAGTGTCACGAAGCCGGCATGGACGGTTATCTGAAAAAGCCGTACCGTGCCTGTGAACTGTTGGCGGCGATCACCAAGGTGATCAAACGGTGTCAGATTTTCAAGAGTCGGCCCAAGCCCCGCAGTCTCAACACGGTCTTGAAAGGGGTGGAGCTGGATGCGGAGACCTTCGAGCGCAAGGGGGCGCAATTTCTGGAACAGACCCCCCGATACCTGGAAGAGTTGTCCCGCACCGTGGCGGCCAGAAACAGCGCCGGAATCGACAAGCCGTTGCAGGGATTGGGGGATGTGGCCCGGGAGATCGGCGCCTGGAAGGTATCGATCCAGGGCATGCGTTTGCGGGGCGGGGTGGAGCAGAACAAGTGGGATGCGGCCGGAGAGTCGCTGGAGAAGCTCGGAGCCGTGTGTCAGGAGGCGATGGAGGCGGTACGGGAGAAATGTGACAAGGGGATGGAGTCGGCCCAGGGGTGAGGCGCGTGGCATGTGCCCTCGCATCACTGGCTTTTTGGTGTGCAATGTGTCAAATTGCGCGGACTGGTTTTCTGGGGGGTGGATGGCGGCGGCGCCTTTCGACGGGCATGGGGAAAGCATATGGAGCAAGAAGAGCTGGATGAAAACCAGGTGCTGGATGATCCGGAAGAGTGGGCCGGAGAGAGTCGGCTTTCGACGGATCGTCTGACCATCCTGGAAGAGGAAGTGCGTTTGCTCAAGGCGGCGTTGTACACATTGCCGGCAGCGCTCGAAAAGGAGAAAATGGAGATCCGCAAGAGCCTGGAGGAGTTCAAGTCCACGCAGAAGCGGTTGTCCGATCTGGCCGCCACCACGGTGCAGTCCAATCAGAAGGTGGAGTCATTGGGCCGGCAGGTGGAGGGGGTCAAGAAGGATACGAGTTCCTGGTTGGTGATCAGCATCGTCTGTTTTGCCATATTTTTTATCATTTCTCTTTTTGTCAGGGCAGGTTGAGATGGGTAAGGCATCGGCGCGGGATGGAAAGAAGAACGAACACCAGTTGGAAGAAGAGATCGGTGTGGAGATCAAGAAGTTGCTGCGCACCGACATGAGCGGAGCGGTGGCCACCATGGAACGGGAATTCTCCGAAGAAGAGCAGCAAATGCTCTCCGAATCCTATCTGGGATCGGCGGTGGAGTTGATGATTCCGACGGTGGGGCAGGAGCGGCGCTTGATGGCCCGGTTGCAACAGGCGGACAAGGCGTCTTCGGTCGCACCGGTGAAAAAATCGAAAGGGAGCGGGAAACCCGCTGCCAGGAAAGCGGCCAAGCCGTCCGCCAAGTCAGCCGCGCAATCGGCTGCCAAAAAGGCCGGCAAGTCCGCCTCCAAAAAACGGGGCAAGAAGCGGTGAAACGGGTCGGCGCCCATGTGAGCATTGCCGGCGGAGTGGCCAACGCGCCGGTGAATGCCAAAGCCATCGGTGCCCGGGCTTTCGCCATGTTCACCAAGAATCAGCGTCAGTGGCGTTCCAAGCCGTTGACGGGTCGGGAGATCGACGACTTCCGCGCCGCCATGGAGCGGGAAGGGTATGAGGCCGACCATGTGTTGCCCCACGATGGGTATCTGATCAATCTGGGTCATCCAGAGTCCGAGGCCCGGCAGCAGTCGCTGGAGGCCTTCATCGACGAGATGGAACGGTGTCGCCTGCTGGGGCTGAACCGTTTGAACTTCCATCCGGGGAGCCATCTGCGTCAGATCACCCCCGAAGCCTGTCTGGACCGGATCGCCGAATCCCTCAATCGCGCCCTGGATGCGGTGGCCGGGGTCACGGCGGTGATCGAGAACACCGCCGGTCAAGGCTCCAACATGGGGCATACCTTCGAGCAGATCGCCTATCTCATCGCCCGCGTCGAGGACAAATCCCGCATCGGGGTGTGTCTGGATACCTGCCACGCCTTTGTGTCCGGATATGAACTGCGCAACCGCGAGGATTACCTGAAGACCCTGGAGACCTTCGGCGCGGTGGTGGGATTCCCTTACTTGAAAGGCATGCACCTCAACGACTCCAAGCCGGATCTGGGGGCGCGGGTGGATCGCCATCACAGCATCGGACAGGGGCATCTGGGGGTGGAGCCGTTTCGTTGGATCATGAACGATCCCCGCCTGGAGGATATTCCTTTGGTGCTGGAAACCATCGACGAAACCTTGTGGCCCGAGGAGATCCGTCTGTTGTATTCGATGGTGGAATCGGCAGGGTCATGACCGTCGTTGGGGGTTGCGCGACTGGAAAATGTCCGTTTCCCGGTTTTTTTGGAAATGGAAAGCGTTGCCCAACCGGTGTGACTTCTGGTAATTTGTCCGGATGAGTCCACCACCTTCGTGCAATACGGGAACCCATCATGCAGGATCGCGTCGCCATTGTCACTGGATCGAGCAGCGGAATCGGTCGGATCATCGCCTTGCAACTCGCCCGTCAGGGAGCCAAGGTCGTTTTGATCAGCAACGAATCGATTCGTATCCTTGAAGCCTTGGAAGAGGTGCGGGCCATCTCTCCGGATTCCGAAGCCTTCGAGGCCGATGTCACCTCCTTGCCGTGTCTGGAGGAGTCGATCAAGCTCACCTTGGAGAAATTCGGTCGCATCGACATCCTGGTCAACAACGCCGGCATCACCCGGGACGCCCTGCTGGTGCGCATGGCGCCCAAGGACTGGGATCGGGTGATCGAGGTGAATCTCACCAGCGTGTTTCATTTGACCCGCATGGTGGTCAAACCCATGATGAAGGCCCGTTACGGACGCATTGTCAACGTCGCCTCCGTGGTGGGCACCACCGGCAATCCGGGTCAGGCCAACTATGTGGCCTCCAAGGCCGGTCTGGTGGGATTTTCCAAGAGCGTCGCCCTGGAAACCGCCTCCCGCAACATTACCGTCAATTGTGTCGCCCCCGGTTTTATCCGTACCGCGATGACCGATGCGTTGAATCCCAAGGCCAAAGAGGCTATCCTCTCGCGGATTCCCTTGGGCAGCATGGGCGAGGCCGAGGATGTGGCCAATGCCGTGGCCTTCCTGGCCTCCGAACGTTCCGGCTACATCACCGGTGAGACCATTCACGTCAATGGTGGTCTGCACATGGCTTGATGGCCGCCTGATCACCCCCCCAAGTCGGGATCAACCCAATCAACAACCATTTTTCTGGCATCCAAGAAAAGGAAATCCACTGATGAGCAACATTGCCGAACGGGTCAAGAAGATCGTCGTCGAACAGCTTGGCGTCGAAGCCAGCCAAGTGACGGAAGAGGCCAACTTTGTCGAAGATCTGGGGGCCGACTCCCTCGATACCGTCGAGCTGGTGATGGCGCTGGAAGAAGAGTTCGGTTGCGAAATCCCCGATGACGCCGCGGAAAAAATCGGCACGGTCAAACAGGCCATCGACTTCATCAAGAAAAGCTTGGATCAATAAAGCGCATTCATTCCCCCTCAACACGGTTTGGTGGTGGACCGGACATACGTTGGTCTTTGAAGCATCCTGATGCCTCGCGCCGGATGCTCGCCGGATGTCCGTTCCCACCCAACCGCCTATTGCCCAGGGAGAAAACCAGCAGTGGAAGTTCGTCGCGTGGTCATGACCGGTATCGGGTTGGTGACACCTCTCGGAATGGGCATCCAGCCCGTCTGGGAAGGCCTGACCGGGGGGCGTTCCGGGATTGGCCCCATTACCCGATTCAATCCCGAGGAGTACGCCTGTCGCATCGCCGGTGAATGCCGGAATTTCCAGCCGGAAGATTGGGTGGATAAAAAAGATGTCAAGAAAATGGACCTCTTCATGCATTTTGGCGTGGCGGCGGCCCAGTTGGCCTGGGAAAATTCCGGGCTGGCCATCACCGAAGAGAATGCCAGTCGCGTCGGCGTGATCATCGGTTCCGGCATCGGCGGTTTGACCGCCATTCAGAATCAGGCCTTTGTGCTCCAGGAGCGGGGACCGAGGCGCATTTCGCCCTTTTTCATCCCCATGTCGTTGATCAATCTGATTTCGGGTCACGTCGCCATCCGTTATGGCATGAAAGGCCCCAACCATTCGGTGGTCACCGCCTGCGCCACCGGCGCCCACGCCATCGGTGATGCCATGCGCATCATTCAGCGGGGAGAGGCGGATGTGATGCTCGCCGGAGGGGCCGAGGCGGCCATCTGTGAGTTGGCGGTGGGCGGATTCGCCGCGGCCAAGGCTTTGACCAGCCGCAACGACGATCCCACCGGCGCATCCCGCCCCTGGGACCGGGGACGGGATGGTTTCGTCATGGCGGAAGGAGCCGGGGTGGTGGTGCTGGAATCTTTGGAATCGGCCCAGAAACGGGGTGCCACCATCTATGCGGAAATGGTCGGTTACGGCATGTCCGGGGATGCCTATCACATCACCGCCCCCCAACCCGACGGGGAAGGGGCCGCCCGCTGCATGAACGCCGCCTTGCGGGATGCCCGTCTCAATCCGGAACAGATCGGCTACATCAACGCCCATGGCACCTCCACCCCCATCGGCGACCACATGGAAACCCAGGCCATCAAACTGGCCTTCGGGGAGGCCCATGCCCGAAAATTGATGATCTCTTCGACCAAATCCATGACCGGTCACCTGCTGGGTGCCGCGGGCGGGGTCGAGGCCATCTTCACCGCCTTGGCCTTGCGGAGTGGCGTGTTGCCCCCCACCATCAATCTCACCGATCCCGATCCCGCCTGTGATCTGGACTACATCCCCAATACGGCGAGAGAGCAGGTGGTGGATTACGCGCTTTCCAACTCCTTTGGCTTTGGCGGAACCAATGCCACCCTGGTCATGAAGCGGTTTCATTGAATCGTTGGGTTTACAAGCTGATTGCGGCACTTCTGGCGGGGATGCTCCTCTTGATCGGAGGAGCGTCCCTGGTCTACCTGCGTTTTCTCGATTCCTCCCCGGATGCCCCCCGTCGTGTCATGATCGAAAAAGGCTGGGGCGCCCAGCGGATCGCCCGGCATCTGGAGTCCCAGGGGGTGATCTCGTCGGCTTTCTGGTTTGCGTGGCTGGTCCGGCTGGAAGACTCCGAACCGGTGCGCATGCATGCCGGAGAGTATCAGTTCCAGGCCGGGGAGACCCCTGTCGCCGTTCTGACACGGCTGAAAAATGGCGATGTGGTGCGGCACCTCTTTACCTTTCCCGAAGGACTCAACCTGCGCGAAATTGCCACGCGTTTGCGCAAGCAGGGATGGGATGAGGCGGAACAACGCCTGAGCGATCCAGCCTTGCCGGGGAAACTCGGAGTGGCGGCGCCGTCGTTGGAAGGGTGGTTGTTTCCGGAGACCTATCAGTTCGTGCGGGGAGATTCCATCGAGGAGTTGCTGGCCCGCATGACCCGCATGACCCGCAAGATCCTGGAACGGGAGTGGGATCAGCGGGCCCCGGAGGTTACGCTTTCCCCCCCGGAGGCTTTGGTTCTGGCCTCCATCATCGAAAAAGAGACCGGACAGTCCCAGGAACGCACCCGCATTGCGGCGGTGTTCCACAATCGGATGCGGCGCCATATGCGTCTGGAAAGCGATCCCACGGTGATTTATGGCATCCCGAACTTCAATGGGGATCTGACCCATCGGGATCTGGTGACTCCGACCCCGTTCAACACCTATGTGATTCCTGGCCTGCCCCCCACTCCCATTTGCAATCCTGGCGCGGCTTCCATCCATGCGGCACTCCATCCGGATCAGACCGAAGAGCTGTATTTCGTGGCCAGCGGGGACGGGTATCATCAATTTTCCAAGACCTATCCGGAACATCGGGCCAAGGTGAACCGCTATCAGAAAGGTCAGCGGGATGGGGCGGGAGCGCGGGAGAAAGATGGACGGCCTTGAGGCTGCGATCCGGGGGCAGTCGGCCCGTTTGATTACCGTCGAAGGGGGGGAGGGTGCCGGCAAGTCCACCCAGACCCGTTTGCTGGCCACCCGTTTGCGGGAGGCGGGGGTGTCGGTGGTGGAGACCCGGGAACCGGGAGGCTGTCTTATGGCCGAACGGATCCGGGCCTTGCTGGTGACCGGGCGACCCGAGGATTTGGATCCCAGGGCGGAGTGGCTGTTGTTGATGGCGGCCCGGGTCGAGCATCTGCGGGTGGTGATCCGTCCCGCGTTGGCTCGGGGGGAGTGGGTGGTATGCGATCGGTTTTCCGACAGCACGTTGGCTTATCAGGGATATGGACGGGGCTTGCCCATGGGGGATCTGGTGGCGATGAACCGGATGGTGTTGGGGGATCTGGTGCCCCACCGGGTGATGGTGTTGGATCTCGATCCGGTGGCGGGACTGGCGCGGGCCGGTGGGGATCCGGGGCGGGGGCGGTTGTTGGAAAATCGTTTCGAGCGGGAACAGGTCACCTTTCATCAGCGGGTACGGGGGGGATTTCTGGCGCTGGCCCAGGCAGATCCCACCCGGTTCCGGGTGATCGACGCGGCCATGGATCCGGCGCGGGTGGCGGCGGCGGTCTGGGAGGCGCTGGGGTAAGGCGATGGCCACATCGGTATTTGCCTCCATCTTGGGACATGACGACATCGTGGCCCGGTTGCAACAGGCCTTGGCCCAGGGGCGTCCGGGACATGCATGGCTGTTTCACGGACCCGAGGGGGTGGGCAAGCGCACCACGGCTTTGGCGTGGATTCAAAGTTTGTTTTGTCTGCGGCCTGTCACGGGGACCGCGGGCGTGGCGGGATGCGGAGAGTGTGTCTCTTGTCGCAAGTGCGCCGAGGGCAACCATCCGGATTTGCAACGGCTGGAATTGCTGGAGAAAAAATCCCGCATTTCCGTGGATCAGGTGCGGGAGTTGACCCGTTTCATCGCCTTTACGCCGATGGAATCGGCCTGGAAGGCGGCCATTGTGGATGACGCCTCCTTGATGAACGACGCGGCGGCCAATGCCCTGCTCAAAACCCTGGAAGAGCCGCCTTCCGGCTCGTTGTTGATTCTGATCACCAACCGTCCCGGTGCCTTGTTGCCGACGATTCGTTCCCGCTGTCAACAGGAGCGGTTTCAGCCCCTGGGGGCGGAGGTGATCACGGGACTCATGGCCCGTCTGGCCCCGGAGGTCTCCGTCGCCGAGCGCAGCGCGGGGGCGCGCATGGCGGGTGGCAGCATCGGGGCGGCCATCCGGTTGTGCGAACGGGGTGCGTTGGAGAAGCGCAGCCGCTTTTTTCGGGAACTCGACACCCTGTCGGAACGCTCTTTGGCCGATGTGGTGGAGTCGGCCCGGGAGTGGGGCGAGGCGGAACGGTTTTCCCTGGTGCCGGAACTACTGGAAACATGGTTCGGAGAACGGATTCGTGTTAGCGTTCAGGACGGTCAGAGTCAGGGAGTGGAGACGGAACAGTGGCTGGAAATGGCGACCCAGTTGACCCGTCTGGCGCGGGAGGCACGGATTTTCAATCTGAATGCCCGACTGACCCTGGAGGCGATCTTCATTCGACTGGCACGCATGCGAGGAGTGGCGTATTGATGAGTTCTTCCCCCGAGAATCCAGGCGAAATCCCGAACGCGCCTCCGACCCTTCCGGCCGGCAAGGTACTGCTTGGGGTGAAGCTTCCTGATTCCTGCATGGTCTACCGGGTGGTGGCGGATCTCCAGTCGGTGGCGGTGGGGGATCAGTTGCTGGTCCAGCGCGCCGACGGAGAGGTGATCGCCACGGTTCGGCATGTGTTCGAGTTGCCCTCCGAACCCCATCCGGGTCCGATCCGCAAGGTGATCCGCAAGCTCAATGACAAGGATTTGCGCTTTCAGGTGTGGCGTGCGGAGCAGGAACAAAAAGCCCATCGCCTCTGTCGGGAACACATCCGGCAGATGAAACTTCCCATGAAGCTCTCCAAGGTGGAATATCCTTTGGGGGGCGGCAAGGCGATCATCCATTTCACCTCCGAGGCCCGGATCGATTTTCGCGATCTGGTGCGGGTGTTGTCCACCGAAATGCGGGTGCGGGTTGAAATGCGCCATGTGGGGGTGCGGGACGAAAGCAAATTGCTGTGCGGCCTGGGCCCTTGTGGCAAGACTCTGTGCTGTTCCCAGTTTTTGACCCGGTTTCATCCGGTTTCGGTGCGCATGGCCAAGAATCAGGATCTTTCCCTCACCCCCGAGGGGATCTCCGGGGTGTGTGGCCGTTTGATGTGTTGTCTGGCTTACGAAAATGATGCCTATCTGGCTTTGCGCAAGAACATGCCCAAGGTCAAGGCCAAGGTGACCCTCGTGGATGGCCGGGAAGGGGTGGTCCGGGGGTTGTATCCGTTGTTGAATCGGGTGGAAATTCAGTTCGCCGACGGTGTGACCGATCAATTCGACCTCGACAAGCTGGCTGGGGATTTTGCCACGCCGGCTGTGGATGGCACTTCCGAAGAGGCGGTGGTCAAGAGCGAGGTGGAAGCCAGACCCGTTGCTCCTGCGGGTGGGTCTGCCGGTCGCAACCTGGGTGGCAACAAACCCGCTCCCCGGGAGCGGAGTCAGCAACGCGCCCCGCAACCGGCGCGGGGGCCGCGGGATGGTGGCGGTGGGGGAAAGGGTCCGTCTCAGTCGTCCAATGCCCGTCTTGTGGTCGAAAAGGAGAAGTTGCCACCGGTGGAGCCGCCCCCGCTCCCGCCCCCGTCCCCGCCCCCCCATGCGCCCATGCTGGAAGAGGGCGGGGAGTTGTTCGTGGAGAACGGCGAAGGAGGAGCCGAAGGGGCGCAGAAGCGGCGTTCTTCCCGTCGTCGTCGTCGGGGCAACCGTTCGGGAGTCCCGGGAGAGAGTGCCACCGGGGCCGGGATCGCCACCGATCTCCAGTCAGCCGTTGTCGGGGCTGTCGAGCCTCGGGGGGAGGAGTCCCTGTCGGCGGAAGGGGGGGAGGATGGTTCTCGCTCTTCCCGTGCGCCGGGTAGCGGGCGTCGCCGCCGCCGCCGCGGGCCACGTCGTTCCGGGGAGGGTGGAGGGGGCGGTGAGTCCGCCGGTTCCCCATCCGGTGAAGGAGGTGAGTCATGATTCGTCTGGCGGACAGTCACGCCCATTTGAATTTTCCCGATTTTCAGGACGATCTGCCCGCCGTGTTGCGTCGGGCCGAAGAGGCCGGAGTGGCCTACATCAATTCGATCGCCACCCGTCTGAGCGAAGTGGAGCCGTTGCTGGCGCTCCTTCAGGATTATCCCCATGTCTACACCTCGGTGGGCATCCATCCCCATCACGCCGCCGAGGCTCCGGATGCCTCCGTGGAGGCGATCATGGCCCACTGTCATCATCCCAAGGTGGTGGCGGTGGGGGAGACGGGCCTGGATTTCCATTATGAATTCAGTCCCCGCGAGCAACAGGAGGCGGTATTCCGCAACCATATACGCGCCGCCCGGGAGATGGGACTGCCCCTGGTGGTGCATACCCGCGAGGCCGAAGAGCAGACCCGTCGGATCATGGACGAAGAGTCGGCTTCCGCTTGTGGCGGGGTGATCCATTGTTTCACCGGATCGGCGGCCATGGCCAACTGGGCCTTGGAGCAGGGGTTTTATCTATCGTTTTCGGGCATCTTGACCTTCCGGGCCGCCCGGGAGTTGCAAGAGATCGCCAAGACCTTGCCCCTGGAACGCCTCCTGATCGAAACCGACGCCCCCTATCTGGCCCCGATCCCCTATCGGGGCAAACGCAACGAATCCGCCTGGGTGGTGCGGGTGGCCGAGACTCTGGCCACTTTGCAGGATCGTCCCCTGGAGGAGGTGGCCCGCATCACCACGGAGAACTATTGCCGTCTGTTCCGGGTGGGGGCGGTGGCTCCGGTCCGGTCCGCAGAACCGGTGAAAGAGTTGTTGGCCTATCCCATCGGTCACGCCCTTTATCTCAACCTCACCAAGGCTTGCACCCTGCATTGCGAGTTTTGTCCCAAATGGCATGCGGCGCCGGTGGTGCATCAATACGACCTCTCCTTGCGCCGTCATCCCAGCGCCGCCCAGGTATTGCAGGCCATGGGGGATTTTTCCGCCTATCGGGAGATTGTTTTTTGTGGCTTTGGCGAGCCGACCCTGCGGCTGGAAACCTTGCTGGAAGTGGCCGCTGCCATCAAACAGCGGGGGGATTTCCGGGTACGGATCAATACCGATGGATTGGCCAACCGGGTCTTTGGACAGGATGTGACCCCACGTTTCCGGGGGTTGATCGACGCCTTGTCGGTGTCGCTGAACGCCCAGGACGCAGCCACCTATGAGCGCATCTGTCAACCCGCCTTGAGCGGCTCTTATGAGGCGGTGCAGTCCTTCATCCGCGCCGCCAAAGCGCATGTGCCGGAAGTGACGGCCACCGCCATCCAGGGGGTGGAAGGGGTGGATATCGAGGCGTGCCGACGGATCGCGGAAGTGGAACTGGGGGTGCGATTCCGGGTGCGTTATCTGGATCGTCTGGGCTGAATGCCTAAAGCGGGTGACTGGCGGCCAGCCTCTTTTGACGATGTTTTTGGATCAGGCGCAGGGTCCAGAAGTAGCTGATCCAGGCGGTACCGATTCCCCAGGGCAGGGAGCCTACAAACAGGGGCAGACCGAACAGATCCCACAATTGCGTCAGTTCCAGCCACAAGGAGTCCCACCAGTTGGCGGTGGTCTGCATGCCGTTGAGGGCATTGCTGAACAGATCGAAGCCGTTGGTTTCGTTCCAACGACCCAGCATCAGCCGTCCGGTGACGATGAATGTGTAATACATCGGGGGGACGGTCGGTACGCTGGTCAGCAGGGTCCAGGCGCAGGCCACCCCGAGATGAAAATCCCAGCGGGGAAACAGAAAACGGGTCACGCTCCACATGGCCACCGCCAGAGGAATCTGCGCCCCCACGGAGGGCGTGAAATTCAGGAAAAATCCCACCGCCGAGGCCCGGGCAAAGTAGGCCGGATCCTGCGTGCCCCGCAAGATCGGAGTGATCAGGTTGCGGCGGGCGTTGACCCGGAGGATGGTCAGCCATCGACGCCATCCGGTGGGTCGGTTGGGTCGGGGCGTGGGGCAGGGAGCCGCCATCGGTGGCGCAGAAGGTTGAACGGGGGTCACCGGGCTGGGGTCCATGTTGGGGTTCGCGATTGGCGATGGGCTTGGGTGGTCGGTCATGGGTTGGGTTCACTTCAAGAAAGCGATCGGCAATGATGTGGTGTATACGGTCTTTGGGGCTGATCGGGTTGGTGTGGCTGATCGGGTTGGGAGCGTCATGGTCTGTATTGGCCCAGGATGCGGAGGTTGAACGGAAAACCGTTTATCTGACTTTTGACGACGGACCCAGAGAAGGCAGTCGGGAGATCCTGGAACGGTTGACCCGTGAGGAGACTCCGGCCACCTTTTTCATCGTGGGCGGACACATCATCAACGCAGAACGTCGGGAGACCTTTGAACGTCTGCGGACCTCTCCCCTGGTGCAACTCGCCAACCACTCTTTTTCCCATGCCCGTGAGCAGTATCAGGCCTTTTATGCCAATCCGGAAGGGATGTTGGTAGATTTTTCCAAGAATAACGAGATCCTCGGTTTCACGCAACCACCCTATCCCACCCGTCTGCCCGGGCGCATCGACTGGCGTTTCGATGATCGTTATATCGATGCCTACTCCCTGCCCCGCCAGAGTACCCATAAGATTCCCAGGGGGGTGACCCGTTTGTTTGACAAGGGATTCGTCATCTATGGTTGGGATGTGGAGTGGGGCAGACCCGGCAAACAGGCGTCCCTTGAATCCGTGGAGGCGATCTTGACCCGGATCCGCAAGCGTTTGACCTCGGAACAGACGGTCAAGCCGGGACGTCTGGTGCTGCTGATGCACGATTTTCACTTCAACACCCCCCAGGCCCTCGATTCACTCCAGGCTGTGATCCAGGGACTCAAGGGGGATGGGGTGGCGTTTGGTTGGATGCGGGATTATTGAAACCGTATCTGCAACCGACTGGCTGAAAAATTCCTCTCCACTTCCATATCATGGCGAACCGGATGGCCCGTTGGGCCACGGTCTTCTCCCCGCGTATGGCAAGCCAAGTTGGTATCCCCGTAGCGCATCACCCCATCCGGTGTCTCCTCCCCGCGTATGGCAAGCCAAGGCTACCTTGGCTTTGAACTCACCCGAGTGCTGCTTGATAATATTACTTATTGTGACATCCTTCCGATTGAGAATGCCCAGAGCTTGTCATATTGTCCAAATTTTGGGGTCCATGATACGTGTTGAGGAGGCCTTGATTGATGCAGATCGACCGGTAGAAACCTGCTTGACCAGATTTGAAACATATTGCTTCATACTGCCATATGTTTCAAACCCAGGGATGTGGAAAGTGTTCTGTGTGGTCTGGGAAAGGTGTCTTTCTGTCTGAATTGTTGGGTTGTGCCACGATCACGCAGAAGAATTGATGTCTTGTACTGGTGTTCTTTTCTCGTGCCGAGTCTTTAATCCGAATATATATCAATCAGATCATTAAATTATTGTGAATGGTTGACTGGCATGATCAATCAATTGATTTTGTTATGGCATTAAATCTGCATTAATTCTCAGTAACATTAAGTGGATTACAGTGTGGTTGCATTGGATCCTGGTGCAACGAACTCTGAATCAACGGTGTCCATTTTGGCAACGGTGCTTGCTGCACCGATTGCATCAACCTGACCAAGGATCACACCATGAATATGCCCATACCCAAATTCGCTGTTGCCATTTATGACGAACACAACCAAGCAGAAGCCGCCGTGAAGGAGTTGCAACACGCCGGATTCGACATGAAGAAAATTTCGATCATCGGTCGGGAATACCAGATGGAGGAACACGTGATTGGTTTCCTGAATGCCGGTGATCGCGCAATGATCTTCGGCAAGTTGGGCGCATTGTGGGGCGGATTGATGGGGATTTTGTTCGGATCTTCGATGTTGTTTGTCCCGGTGTTGGGCCATTTGGTCATTCTTGGTCCGATTGCGGCCACCATCTTTGGCGGTCTGGAGGGCGCGGCAGTGGTCGGTGGCGTCAGTGCCTTTGTCAGTGTGATGTTTTCATTGGGGATTCCTAAGGACTCGGTGCTGCGCTATGAAACCGCGTTGAAGGCAGATAAATTTATGCTCGTCGTGCATGGCGGCGAGCAGGATATCTTCCGTGCGCGGGAACTGCTGGAGACTTCGGGTATGTCCGCGTTTGACCATCACAGCACAACCTGATCTTTTGAAGAGTAATCTTGAGTCGCAATCCAAGACTTCGGAAGGATATCATGTTCTGCTTCCCTTCGTGCCTTTATTCGGCTTCCGAGACAAACAACTTTAATTCTCTTTGGATTGAACGTTTTGGTAGAAACGATCGCCTGAGAGTATGAAATACACGTTTTGTTTACGTCAGGAGATCTTTGTCATGAAGAAGATAGGTAAATTTGCAACAGCGTTTTTCTGTGCCGTTTCGATGCTGTACATGGTCGGCTGTGCTTCCACAGTGACACAAGAAGGAACCGGAGAATATTTTGATGATAGCGTCATCACGGCCAAAGTGAAGGCTGCCATACTCGATCATCCTATGCTGAAAGTCGCTGAAATCAACGTCGAAACTTTCAAGGGAGTAGTTCAACTGAGTGGCTTCGTGAGTTCACAGGCCGAAGCGAGAAAAGCGATTACTGTGGCACGTGGCGTAGGCGGTGTGTCATCCGTCAAGAACGATATGCGTATCAAATAAGAGGTTCTTCGCTGTTTCACGTCGGCAGGGTGCGGTTCAACTTGCCCCCCGATGAGGCGGGCCATCTTGTCTGCCCTGTCTGGTGAGAGGGGCCAGAACCGCAAGAAAACCGGCCTGCTCGATACCAAGAAAATCATCCATCATTCACTTTTGAATCGCGAGGAATTATCATGAAAAATCCAAGATATGCAAGCAGCATCACGCTGGTCGTGGGCTTGCTTTTCGTTTTGAGCCTCTCGGCATGCGTGACGACTACACAACAACAACAGCAGCAGCAAGAAGAAGGATGGATGGCCGATAATGGTTACATCCAATGGCATCCTCAAGTCGGCAAACAGGTTCTCTCCACCATGGGAACCCAGTGCTACTTTTGTCAGAAAGCCAAAGACGCCCCTGTTGTCAGCGACAACGTGCCAGTCCAGCCGCCCAGTGCCCCAGATCCCGTCATCAAAGAAAACCATAAATGTCCAAACCCCCCGTATGGTGCTCAAGTCGATGCCGACGGATGCTGGATTCTGAAGAATCTTCATTTCAAATTCGACAAATCGGACATTGATCCCAAGGCCTACCCGGTTCTGGACGAAGTGGTCACGGTGTTGAGCAACACAAGAAACGCCAATGTGTTGATAGAAATTCATGGCCATACGGATAGTACCGGCACTGTTGTCTACAATGATGACTTGGCCAGGAGACGCGCCACTGCCGTACTGAACTACCTGCTCAAACATGGCGTTGACACACAACGACTGACTGCGGTCGGCTTCGGACTTCACAACCCCATCGCCCCCAACGACACCAAAGAGGGTCGGGCGCTTAACCGGCGGGTGGAGTTGAAACCAGAAATGTGATTTTTTGTAAAGGGTCACCGGGAGGGGGATCAGGGCAAGCGCATTTGGAATTTGCTTGACATCCAGGCAAAGGCTTGTCAGGGAGACCAGGGGATTCACTCTATTACTTTCGATCATTGATGAGCGATAGAGTGGATTCCATGGGAGAATTTACGATGTGTTTTCAAAGAGTGGGACGAACCGCGCACCGGTAATGCCGGACAACATGACCTGCTGGAACTCCTTGTGATCGCCTGAAACCACCGCGCACGGCAGAGGGCTTCTGGAGGGAGGTTAAAATATTCCCTTGACTGAATATGTGGTGTTGGGTATATTCGTTTCAAAAGATATTGGAACGAACGATCCACCATTCATGCCAGGGTTCAAAGGGGAGACAGCCATGACGGTTCGCGTGGGAATCAACGGTTTTGGTCGCATGGGGCGTTTGGGATTGCGGGCGGCCTGGGGGCGGTTGCCGGGACTGGAGTTTGTCCATGTCAACGAAATTCTCGGGGACGCGGCCTGCGCGGCCCATTTGCTGAAGTATGATTCGGTCCACGGTCGCTGGGATCGGGAGGTCGTCGCCGATGGGGCGGGGATGGTGATCGATGGGCAGCGGTTGGGTTATTCCATGTCGGTGACTCCGGGAGGCGTGGACTGGAAAGGAATGGGCGTGGATCTGGTGCTGGAGTGTACGGGAAAATTCAAGACCATGGCCGCCATGCAGCCTTATTTCGAGCATGGGGTGAAAAAGGTGGTGGTGGCCTGCCCGGTCAAGGAGCCCCAGGCCCTGAATGTGGTGATGGGGGTCAACGATCACCTCTACGACCCGGCCCGCCACGATGTGGTCACGGCGGCTTCCTGCACCACCAACTGTCTGGCTCCGGTGGTCAAGGTGATCCTGGAGAAAATCGGCATCACCCGTGGTTCCATGACCACGATTCACAACATCACCAACACCCAGACCATCATCGATCTGGGTCACAAGGATCTGCGGCGCGCTCGCGCCAACTCCCTATCTCTCATTCCCACCTCCACCGGCTCGGCCAAGGCCATCACCCAGATTTTTCCGGAACTCACCGGCAAGATCAACGGCGTGGCGGTGCGGGTGCCGTTGCTCAACGCCTCTCTCACCGACATGGTTTTCGAGGTGCCCCGTCCCACCACCGTGGAGGAGATCAACGGATTCCTCAAGGCCGCGGCGGCGGGTGAACTCCAAGGCATTCTGGGTTACGAGGAACTCCCCCTGGTCTCCATCGACTACAACAACGATACCCGTTCCTCCATTGTCGACGCCCTGTCCACCATGGTGATCGATCAGACCCACGTCAAGATCCTCTCCTGGTACGACAACGAGGTGGGCTACGCCAACCGTCTGGTGGAGTTGGCAGCCAAGGTCGCCGGGGGCATGGGCTGATTATCGGCAGATCGGACGGGATCGATCATCGATCCGGGCGGATTTGGGGCAGGAGGGATTCCTGGCGCTTTTCCGCCCGTTTTTCCAGCCTTGGTGGGGGTTGACGTGGAAAAAGAGACAGCGCCTGCAATGGGATTCAGGATTTACCTGATCATCACCCTGGCCTATTGGGCCTTCACCCTGACCGATGGGGCCATCCACATGCTGGTGGTGCTCCATTTTCACGCTTTGGGCTTCGCTCCGCTCAAGATCGCCATGTTGTTTCTTTTTTATGAGGTGTTTGGCATCCTGACCAACGGGGTGGGCGGCTGGGTCGCCGCGCGTATCGGTCTGAATCGCACCATGATCATCGGCGGATTTTTGCAGGTGTTCGCTTTGGGAATGCTGACCGTGGATCCCTCATGGTTGACCGTCGAATATGTGATGACCGCCATGGCCCTTTCGGGCATTGCCAAGGATCTCAACAAAATGAGCGCCAAATCCAGCGTCAAGCTGGTGGCTCCCAAAGGCGAAAACGCCGAATCCCGTCTGTTCCGCTGGGTGGCGGTGCTGACCGGTTCCAAGAATACCCTGAAAGGCGCGGGATTCTTTCTCGGTGGTCTGTTGTTGTACACCATCGGCTTTCAACTGGCGCTTGCCTTCATGGCGGCGGGCTTGTGTCTGGTCTATTTGCTCACCTGGTGGGTGTTGCCCTCCGGGCTGGGAATGGGGAAATCCAAGGCGAAATTCTCCCAGCTTTTTTCCAAGTCGTCGGAGATCAATCTGCTTTCCGGAGCGCGCTTTTTTCTGTTTGGTTCCCGGGATGTCTGGTTTGTGGTGGGTTTGCCGGTCTTTCTCGCCTCGGTGACGGGTTGGAATCATCTGGAGGTGGGCGGCTTTCTCGCCTTGTGGGTGGTCTGTTACGGTTTTGTGCAGGCCGGTGCGCCGTTGTTGTTGGGAAAACATCCTCCCCAGGGCAGCAGCGCCCGCAACTGGGCCTTGCTGCTGGCCGCCTTTCCTGCCGGCATCGCTTTGGCTTTGGCCCAGGGTCTGAATCCCGCCTGGACGTTGATGATCGGCTTGTATCTGTTCGGCGCGGTCTTCGCCATCAACTCTTCGGTTCACTCCTACCTGATTCTGGCCTATTCGGATCAGGACAAGGTGGCCATGAACGTGGGCTTTTATTACATGGCCAACGCCGCCGGGCGTTTGACCGGTACCGTGCTGTCCGGCTGGGCCTATCAGACCCAGGGGTTGACCGGTTGTCTGTGGTGGTCCACCGGATTTGTCCTGGCCGCCGGCCTGCTCTCCTGGTGGTTGCCGCCGGTGCCGGCGCAGGGGAAAGGCGTGATTGGGGCTGGGGAGTGAGGGGTCGAGAGGGGGGCGACATGGGCTGTCTTCTGATCTTTAACGAGTTGAAATCATGAGTCAGTCATGCACAGTGGCCGTGCGGCGGGAAGCGGGCGCGTCGTTGGGATTTTTCGAGCGTCATTTGTCCTGGTGGGTGATGGCGTGCATTGGCATCGGAATCGGATTGGGTCACCGTTTTCCGGCGCCATTCCAGACCATCGGACGGATGGAAATCTCTCAGGTCAATCTGCCGGTGGCGTTGCTGATCTGGTTGATGATCGTGCCCATGCTGCTCAAGATCGATTTCGGGGCGTTGGGGCAGGTGCGGGAACATTGGAAGGGCATCGGGGTTACCCTGTTCATCAACTGGGGAGTCAAACCTTTTTCCATGGCCCTGTTGGGATGGATCTTCATCCGGCATCTGTTTTATGACTGGCTGCCCCCGGAGCAGATCGACTCCTATGTGGCCGGATTGATCATCCTGGCTGCGGCGCCTTGTACCGCCATGGTGTTTGTCTGGAGCAATCTGTCCGATGGTGAACCCCATTTCACTTTGAGTCAGGTGGTTTTGAACGATTGGATCATGGTGGTGGCGTTCGCACCCATCGTGGGGTTTCTGCTGGGACTTTCCTCCATCACCGTGCCTTGGCAGACCCTGATCCTGTCGGTGGTGATGTTCATCGTGATTCCGGTGATCCTGGCCCAGGTCTGGCGTCGCTGGTTGCTGGCTTCTGGCGGCGAGAAGGCCTTGAACCGGGTGCTGGCCCATTTGCATCCGGTTTCGTTGTCGGCCCTGTTGGTCACTCTGGTGCTGCTGTTCGGATTCCAGGGAGAGCCGATTCTGGCTCAGCCCCTGGTGATCGTGTTGCTGGCCATCCCGATTCTGGTGCAGGTCTACGGGAACGCCGGGCTGGCCTATTGGCTTTCCCGCCAGTTCGGCGTGGCCCATAACGTGGCCGCTCCGTCCGCGTTGATCGGAGCCAGCAATTTCTTTGAATTGGCGGTGGCCACGGCCATCGGGCTGTTTGGTTTCGAGTCGGGGGCGGCCTTGGCCACGGTGGTGGGGGTGCTGGTGGAGGTGCCGGTGATGCTGTCGGTGGTGCGGCTCACCCGGCGCACCAAGGGGTGGTACGAAAGAAAAAAAGTCGGGTGAGTCATTCAGTTTGCCATGCGGGGAGGGTGGCAAACTCACCAGCGCTTCGGCACGAAATCCGGCGTGTTGGCCAGCTTGACGCTCTCCCCGGACTGGACGATCACGAACATTCCCTCGTTCATGGCGAATTGATCCACGTCGTTGTCGATGAGGATGCCGGCCACCGCGCCCATCACCGCGACGCCTCCATCGCCTTCGTAGAATTCCTTGAACTCTTTGACCCGTTTCAAGTGGTCCCGGACATCCTCGGCGGTCAGACGGCTTTTCACCTCCACCAGCACGACGCTGTTGGTGTTGTCCACCAGCAGGTCGATCTCCATGCGCCGGGTGCCATCCAGGCTTTTCGCCTTGACCCGGGGTGAAACCCGGTGTACCGGAATGCCCCGCTCGGCAAACAGGGTCTCGCAGGCCGGAGCCACGATCCCCTCGACGAATTCACCCCATCGGCTGCCCAGATTGCCCACTTGTATGGACACTTCCTTGATCTTGCGGTTGGTCTCCGCGTTCATCGCCCGGATCTCGCGGTCGGTTTCCTGGAATTTGCGGTCGGTTTCCTGGAATTTGCGGTCGGTCTCCGCGCTCATTTCCCGGAGTTCCCGCAATTCCCGGTCGGTCACTTGTCTGCGTTCCCGGTCCTCGCGGACCATCTCCTGGAACATTCCCCAGACATCATTAAAGGTGACGGCTTGTGTCATCGCTGGGCTCCCTTTTTTTCAAAGTCGAGGCATCATGGATCACAGCATATCTTGTTGGCGGAGACGATGGAAGAGCCTTGTTTGTATCCGAACGCTGCCTGGGTGTCAGCTTCCGAACGCCTGGTCCACCGCCGCCACCAGGGAGGGATCCACGCCGCCCCCTTTGACCAGATCCTGAAGAATCTCCATGGTGCGGGTGTGGGGCAGGGCGGCGCGGTAGGGTCGTTCTTCGGTCAGGGCCTGATAGATGTCCAGTACCGACAGCAGTCGGGACCAGGTATCCAATTGATTCGCTCCCATGCCCAGGGGATAGCCATCTCCGGTGAGTTTTTCGTGGTGGTTGGAAGCCCACTCGGTGATGGATTCCAGTCCGGGAATGAGTTCCAGGCATTGGCGGGTGAAATAGGTGTGTTCCATCATTTTGGCCCGTTCGGCGGGGTCGAGTTTGCCGGGTTTGTCCAGGATGGCGTTGGGCATGGCCAGTTTGCCCACGTCGTGGAGGGCGGCGGCGATGCGCAGTTGGAGAGCGGTCTCCGGGTCCGCGCCGAGAAAGGCGGCCATGCGGGCGGTTTTTTCCTCCAGGCCGCTGGAGTGGCTGTGGGTGAAACGGGATTTGGAGTCGATGATCTGACAGAATACCCGGGAAATATCCAGAATGCCTTGCCAGGTGGTTTCGATGGTGAATTCGGGCATGGTGCGACCGATGGCCCGGTCGAGAAATGGCGCCCGCAGGTCCAGCCAGAAGGCGGTCGGGGCGCTGACATGACGGAACGCCTCCACCAGTTCCGGGGAGAAGTGTTTGCCGCTCCGGGAGTCGAGGAAGTCGAGGGCCAGTTCCCGTTTGCCGATCACCGGTTCCCCGAGTTGCAACTTGAGGTCGGTATAGTCCGCCAGGGCGACGATTTGGGCCATCAGGGGGATGGCATGGCCTTTCAGGCCGAAAAAGCCCGAGCCGTCCCAGTGTTCATGGTGGTAGAGGATCACCTGTCGGGCATCGCTTTGAAATGGGAACAAAGCCACGTTGCGTTCGCCGATTTCGCAATGGACCGGCATATCCTCCACCTGACGCAAACGATCCCGCAGGGTGTCGCTGCGGGTCAGGTTCTCTTCGGCCAGTCCGTTGTCGTGGAGCACGGCAAAGGCGGCGATGTCGAACACTTCGGCTTCGCTGAGTCCCAGGGCACGGGCCAGACGCATGGAAATCAGGGCGACCCGTCCTCCGTGGTGGGTGGTCACGCCGAGCAACTCGCTTTCCACGCAGTCGATGGCCATGGACAGACCTAACAGATAACGATTGAGATTGAACCTCATCACGGGGTATGGCTCCCACCTACGGGTTGAAATGGGACGAGGTGTAATCCTTTCATTCCGACTCTGTCAAGCGGTGATTGGTTCCGTTTTTTTCCAAGCCTCTTCATGAAACCATCATCCATTATTCATCCATTCTTCACATCGGTTGTCTAGGATGATTTCCAACGGCCAGCCAATTCCCAAATGGCCATTCATGGTCAACCCATTGCACGGACATTGTA
Source organism: Magnetococcales bacterium (assembly GCA_015231755.1). Taxonomy (NCBI): domain Bacteria; kingdom Pseudomonadati; phylum Pseudomonadota; class Magnetococcia; order Magnetococcales; species Magnetococcales bacterium. Next base: position 147,975 of record JADGAZ010000009.1, read on the forward strand.
AAGATAAAACCTATGAAACCTACCTGGATTGTCACCCTGTTGACCACCGGTCTGACCCTATGGAGCAGCGATGGCATGGCGCGGACCGTCATCACCAACAAAGGCTCCGACACCTTGATTCATCTGGCCCAGGCCTGGGCCGCCGAGTATCACGCCTCCCATCCGGAAGTCACCATCGATGTGCGCGGCTGTGGATCGAATACCGGCATCGCGGCTTTGATCAACAACAGTGTGGACTTGGCCAATGCCAGCCGTCCCATGAAGGCCAAGGAACGGGTGGAAGCGGAACGCAATGGCGTCAAGCCTCTGGAGCATCTGGTCGCCCACGATGCTTTGGCGATTCTGGTGCATCCGGGCAATCCGGTGACCTGGGTTTCCCTCACGTCGCTGTCGGAGATTTACGGGGACAAGGGCTTCATCGACGACTGGGGCAAGCTGGGGGTTTCGGTGCCGGGTTGCGCGGGCAACAAGATCCAGTTGATTGGCCGACAGGTCAATTCCGGCACCCATGACTATTTCCAGGAGGCGGTGTTGGGGGGCAAACGGGATTTCAAACACAACAAGGAGAGCCGTGACGTGGCCGATTCGGCGGAAGTGCTGGATCTGGTGGCCAAGAATCCCTGCGCCATCGGCTTCGTGGGTATGGCTTACGAGTCGTCGGCGGTCAAAAGACTCAAGATCGCCCGGGAGTCCGGGGCGGAGGTGGTGGAGGCCAACATGGAAAACGCCCTCAATCGTCGTTATCCCCTCTCCCGGCCACTTTACATGTATACCAACGGTCAGCCTCAGGGGGAGGTCAAGAGTTATCTGGATTGGATCTTAAGCGACGCCGGGCAATGCCTGGTGCAACAGAGCGGCTATGCGATGATCCGTCCCGCCACCTGCAAGCAGCCTTAGAAAATTCCGGATTTTCGACCCTTCGGACCGGGATGGTCATTGTCCCGGTCCGAGTACGGTTCCTTCCACCCCCGCCTGTTTACCCACCAGAGCTGCCGCCTGTTTGGCCCGAGCCGACGAGGCGAACGGTCCCATGCGTACCCGATACATCACCTTGTTTCCCACCTTGATGGGCTGCTGGGAGACCGGCAGCGGTCTGCCTTCCAGTTTGACCGTGGCCAGTTTGCCGATCAGGGTGTTGGCTTTTTCTTCGCTGGAGAAGGCGCCGAGCTGCACGGTATAACCGTTTTCGGTGGCGCCACTTTTTTCCGGGGACTCTTCCGGTCCGGGTCTGGGGGGAGGAGGTGGCGTGTTCGCGCCCGGTACCTGGGCCGTCAGGCCGGGAATGGGCACCGGGGGTTTGTTTTTGCTAGGCTCGTTGCGACGATCCATGCCGTCGTGGGGTTTGACCACGGCGGGTGAGTTGGCCGGGCGGGTGAGTTCCTCGGGAATCTTGACTTCCACCTTGGGTGCCGTGCTGGTGGGGGCGGGAGCGGGAGGCTCCGGGGTCTCTTTGGGGGCGATGCGTTGTTCTTTGCTTTCTTTGGAGGCTGCCTGGCGTTCCACGCGCACCGCGTGGTCCCGGGCCGAGAGCAGGGATTCCACGCTCAAGGCGGCCACGATGAACAGAATCAGCCCGCCCATGATCACGACAAGCATGAACTGTTCGCGGTTTGGAGAGAGTTTCATGACAAGTCCCTCGAATCCACTGGATCGGGCCAATGGTCTTCTTGTGGGTGGATGCGCGACCTCGGATTGAATCCATTGAAATTAACCGCTCTTCCCTGGTCTGTCAATCCGGTGCGGGATGTGGATCCATCATGGATCTTGGCGAGAAACCGGGTTAACCTTCCGCCTGGGATTGGTTTTTGGGTGGAATGAACCGGGAAAAAGGTATGGTCATGTATGCGGCGTCCCCCCCTTCTGGCATGATCTGGATCCATGGCAATCGCATCGAGACATTGCGGGAGGATCTGGTGGCGCGCATGGTTGCCGAGCCTTTGGCGCCGTTGGAAAACGAGATCATCTTGGTGCAAAGCAACGGCATGGCCCAATGGCTCAAACTGGGGATCGCCGGGGAGGGCATGGAGTCCGGAGCGGGGCTGGCGGGCGCCAGGATCGCCACCGCCTTGGAGTTGTTGCTGCCGGCGCGTTTTTTGTGGCGGGTCTATCGGGCGGTGCTGGGGGAAGACGGCGTGCCGGAATACTCCCCGTTCGACAAGGATCGGCTGGTCTGGCGGCTGATGCGACTGGTGCCGCAGTTGACCGCGCTCGAACCGTTCGCGCCGTTGCGCCGTTTTTTGGAACACGATACGGATTGGCGCAAGCGTTTTCAGTTGGCCGAGCGGCTGGCGGATCTGCTGGATGGGTATCAGGTCTACCGGGCGGATTGGCTGGCGGCCTGGGCTGGCGGAGATGACCGGTTGATCGACGCCCGGGGCCAGCGTCTTTCGTTGCCGGAGGGACAGCGGTGGCAGGCGGCGCTGTGGCGGGCCTTGCGGGAGGATGTGGCGCGGGATGCGACCGGAGATCGTCAGGCTTTTCGGGCCGGGCGGGCCGAGGTGCATGCGGAATTTCTGCGGCGGGCGGCGGGATGGGGGGAGGAGGCGCGCCCCGGGGGATTGCCCCGGCGGGTGATGGTGTTCGGCATCACCTCCATGCCGCGACAGTCCCTGGAAGTGTTGGTGATGTTGAGTCGTTGGACCCAGGTGGTGATGTATGTCCACAATCCCTGTCAGTACTACTGGGCCGACATCGTGCCGGAACGGGAGTTGCTGCGGGGGGGGCGGGGCAACAGCCGGGTGCGCGCCGGTTATCCGGAGAGTCTGCCGGAGGAGTGGATGCATCTGCACGCCCATCCTCTGCTGGCCGCCTGGGGCATGCAGGGGCGGGATTTCATCGGGCTGATCGACGAGTACGCCAACGAAGGCATGGGGCTGGAGGATCGGCGTTTGAACGATCTGGAGATCCAACGCCTGGAGTGCTTCGAGACCCCGTATTCCTCCCCTTCCACCCTGCTGCATCAGTTGCAAGACGACATTCTCGAACTGCGTCCCCTGGATGAGACCCGTTCCCTTTGGCCTCCGGTGGCGCCTCGGCGGGATGGCTCGATCCGTTTTCATGTGGCCCACGGCCCGCAACGGGAGGTGGAGATCCTCCACGATCAATTGCTGGCCGCCTTTCAGGCCGATCCCACTTTGAATCCCCGGGATGTCTTGGTGATGGTCCCGGATATCAACGGTTACGCAGCCCACATCCAGGCGGTGTTCGGCCTGCACGACCATCGGGATCCCCGTTTCATTCCCTATGTGCTGGCCAATCAGGGGCGTCGGCCCGTGGATCCGTTGCTGGGCGCGGTGGAGCGGCTGCTGGCTTTGCCCCGTTCCCGTTTGACCGCCAGCGAGGTGATCGATTGGCTCGAAGTGCCGGCGGTGCGTCGCAAATTTGCCATCGCCGAGGAGGATTTGCCCACGTTGCGGCTGTGGATTCGGGATTCCGGCATCCGTTGGGGGTTGCACGATGGCCATCGTGTCGCTCTGGGTCTGCCGGAGAATGCCACAGAGGGGGAGAGTCGCAATACCTGGCGTTTCGGGATGCGGCGTATGCTGTTGGGTTACGCGGTGGGAGACCGGGGCGGTCCGTGGCAGGGAATCGCGCCCCATGACGAGATCGATCCCGGAGCGGCGGAATTGCTGGGGGCGTTGATCGGATTCGTGACCCGGTTGGAAGCCTGTTGGACGCTGCTGGGCACTCCGGCCACGGTGGCGGAGTGGTGTGTGCGACTGCGGGGATTGCTGGCGGATTTTTTCGATCCCGGCGGGGACGGGATGGACGCGTTCACCCTGATGCAACTGGGAAACGCCTTGGATCCCTGGCAGGATCTGTGCGCCGAGGCGGGACTGGACGACCGGCTGCCCCTTTCGGTGGTGGGGGAGTACTGGTTGTCGCGCATCGAAGAGGGGGGGCTGGCCCAGGGATTTTTCGCCGGAGCGGTCACCTTCGCCACGCTGATGCCCATGCGCGCCATTCCGTTCCGGATGGTGTGTCTGCTGGGCATGAACGATGGGGAGTTCCCCCGTCCCGGGGTGCGGACGGATTTTGATCTGATGCGCACCAGTTATCGTCCCGGCGACCGTTCCCGGCGGGAGGATGATCGTTATTTGTTCCTGGATCGTAGGATTCATCATCCTGATTTTTGGCGAAATCTGGTTCATGCCC